>QHYA01000040.1 GCA_003223995.1 Acidobacteriota bacterium
GCTCGATCGGAGGGCTTGCGGTATCCGAGGCGGCGGATTCGGAATGCCCGGGAGCGCGGCTCGTGGTGCTCGGCAGAGGCGCCGGTATGGCGGCCGCAGCAACTGGCGCTGGAAAGGTTCGAGAAGGTTTCACTTCCGGAACCGGCAGCCTGTCTTCACGCAGGACGACCGGGGGCGCCCCGCGGGGGTCAGCTGGTGTTGTCGGCGCCCTCCCCGGCTCCCCTATCGGCACATCCATGGTGAATCCGGATGAAGCCGCAGCGGCATCTGCCCTGGGCCTACTGGTCGTCCCCGCAGCGGAAGGGAAAGCGGGTGAAAGCGGGGGGAAAGGCGTCCTCACAGGGATTCTTCCCTCGGGCAAAGGTGAGCCTGTGGGCCTCTCGCGACCGATTGCGCCGGACGGGGGCGAGGGGGCCGCGGGCGGGCCGGGAGAAGGCATGGACCGAGGAGGAGATGGCTCGCTCGAGAGTGGCACGGGGCGGATCGAGGGTCTCTCGCTTTCGACGGGGATGGACCGGAATGGAGGTTTCGCGGTCGCCAGGGGCGGTGGCTGGGAAGGAATCTCGACCCGCTCGGTCGTGCGGGATACGGCGGCGCCGGGGACCTGGCGAGGGAGCAGGCCAGGAGAAGGCCTCCCGCCCGGGAGGATCCGGTAGGCGCGGCTGAGCACGACAGGAGCCTCCCGGAGGCCAGCTCCGCATACAGGGCAGCTCAAGGGCTCGGGAAGAACCGGCGCTGGACCTCGCAGCCGTAGTCTCCTGGAGCAACCCGGACAGCGGAGATCCATCTCGGCTTGGCTCGTCCTCAGGAGTTTTGCTCGCCGATCTCCGAAACCGCCAGACGGATGGCAAGGCGGAAGCGGCGGGTTCTGCCCCCTGCGCGCACCTCGATGGGGACGACAACCTCCACGGGCTGACGGCCGTCGAGCCTTGCGACCTCCGTTCCCTCGGCGAAGAGCTCATTCGCTTCGTTGACTTCAGAGACCTCCACCGAAGAGAGCGCGTGAAGGCCGGAGGAAGCGGCAGGAGGGGGGACCTCCGATGAAGAGCGAGCGGAGGAGCCGGCGGATGCTGCGGCAGGGATCCGGACCGCAGGGGCGCCGGCGCCCGCCCGCCCGCTCGCCGCCGGAATTCGCTCCGCAGCGGCCGATGAGGCCGGCTTCGCCCTGGCTGGCTGGGATGTCGGGAGGAGCGAAGTATTGATCTCGAATTTCGGTGGATAGTCCTCCCCGGGCTCGCTCTTGTCCTCGAGAATCTCGATCTCGCGGTCTTCTTCCCCCTGGAGCAGCTCCGCCTCATCGATTACTTCCTTGAGCGAGGGGACGCGGCTTGCCGCGACCGGCGAGGAGGGCTCCTCAACCACGGGGAAGAATCAGCGGCGCCTCTGGTGGGTGCAGCGGCAATCGAAGGGGCGCGAGCGGGCGACTGGGGAGCCTCGGCCGCCTGTGCCGCCGGCCGGCGCACGTCGTACTTGCGCGTCAGATGCAGGAGCACGAGCTTGGTAACAGCCTTCAGCGTGTCCTGGACGCCGATTCCCGTTGTAGCGATCGATTCATAGAAGGGTGCGTTGTACTTGTTGAGCGTGGCGTTGAGGTCCTCGATCGAGGCGAGATTCGGCAGGTCCCTCTTGTTGAATTGGATGACCAGCGGAAGCTCCGACAGCTTGATGCCGTGAGCCCTGACATTCTCGTCGAGATTGCGGAAGGAGTCGAGGTTCGCTTCCATCATTTGCTTCTGGGAGTCGGCGACGAAGACAACGCCGTCAGCCCCCTTCAGCACGAGGCGGCGGGTCTCGTTGTAGAAGACCTGGCCCGGAACGGTGTAGAGCTGGATGCGGGTCTTCATGCCGCGGATCTCGCCCAGGTCGATCGGTAGGAAGTCGAAGAACAACGTCCTGTCGGTCTTCGTGGCCAGCGAGAGCATCTTTCCCTTCACGCTTCCCGGAAGGTTGTCATAGACGTACTGGAGATTCGTCGTCTTGCCGCACAGGCCCGGGCCGTAATAGACGACCTTCGCCGTGAGCTCGCGTGTCGAATAGTTGAACATCACCATGAGCCGCTTCTGCTCCGTTTATGTCGAGGTCACGGAAGAGTTTGACAGGTCCAAGCTACGGGATGCGCCCCTCCGAAGACACCGGGCAATATAGTTGACGCACTCTCGAGATTCAAGGAAAACTGCCGGCTACCGTCGCCCCGTCAGCAGTGCCAGTATTTCCGTGGCAAACAACACAATCGTCGCCGTGATATAGACCCACAGGAGGGTCGCGATCACGAAGCTGAAAGAGCTCGAAACGACGCTCGGGCCCGTCGCCGCTCCGAGGGCTGTCGCGAGCAGGAGACGCGCCACCTGCCAGACCCCGGCCGCCAGGGCAGCGACCAGAAGAGCCTCGCGCCGGGGCAGTCGGGTTGCCGGCACGGAGATGAAGGTGAACGCGAAGGTCAGGAAGGCGGCCAGGAGTATGGCCGCCTCCGTCAGCAGTCGGTAGCCCGTCACGAGCCGGAGCTGAAGCAAGGAGCCGCCGGAGATGTGACGCGCCACGACACCGAGCTGCTGGATCGCCGGAATCAGGAGCAGGTTCGCGGCACCCACAGCCAGCAGACCTATTGATTTCAGCTTCGCAATCAGGAACTTCCGGTGTTCCCTGCTCCGGAGGATGTGATTGATGGCCCCCTCGACTGCGGAGGCCGCGTAGCTGGAGGTCCACAGCAGGAACGGGGACATGATGAGCAGAAGCGCGCCTTGCCTTCCCATCTCGATCCGTGCACGTGCCGTCGCGTCCTCCGGCGCCGCCGGCACGAGCATCTCGATGCCGAACACAAGCTCGTGCAGGACCCAGTCCCTCGAGCCCAGCAGCCAGCCCCCGACCAGAGCGGCGATGCCGAAGAAAGGAAGCGATGAGAGCAAGGCGTAGTAGGAGATCGCCGCGCAGCGGTCGAATCCCTCGTCCGCAAGGAAATTGCGCGCCGCGGTGCCGGCGAGCCTGACGCCTCGGCGAACGGCGCCTCTGCTCCTCTGGAGGGCCTGGCGGATCGCACGCGCCGCTTTCTTTCTCTGCTTGCTCAACGGGCGGCATCCCGCCGAACCGATCGGCTGCGGATCCGGAGGATGAGAGGCGTCGGGCCCAGACCGAAACGCTCGCGCAGGCGGTTCTCGAGGCGGCGGCGCACGGAGAAGTGGATGCGAGAGGCGTCGCGGGTGAAGATCAGAAAGGACGGCGGAGAGATCCCGGTCTGCGTCATGTACAGCAGCCTCGGAACGCGTCCGGACCAGCCCTCCTCGCGCAGGAACCGGTTCAATTCGGGAGTCGTCAGCCTCCTGCGAGAGGAGCGGTCCACCTCGTCGATCAGCGGAAACAGCCGCTCCACGCGCAGGCCCGTCAGGGCGGAGGCGGTGGCCAGAGGAGCGCACCGGGCGAAGCGGATGCGTGCGACTAGCTCGTCGCGGAGCCTTCGGGTCACCTCGTCCGGACGGGTCACGAGATCCCACTTGTTCGCCACCAGCACGAGTGGCCGGTGCGCCCCTGCGACCTGCCCGGCGATCCTCAGGTCCTGCGCCGTGAGAGGCGCCGAGGCGTCGATGAGAAATAGGACCACGTCGGCCCTCTCGATGCTCCTTCGTGCCGCGGCGAGCGAGAGGACATCGGCCATGTCGGAGGTCTTGCCTCTCCTGCGCAACCCGGCCGTGTCGATGAAACGGTACCGATGCCCGTCTCGCTCGAAGAGGGTGTCGACTGCATCGCGCGTCGTGCCGGCAAGCTCACTGACCGCGAGACGATCCTGGCCGAGCAGACGATTCAGGAGAGAGGATTTCCCCACGTTCGGGCGGCCGAGAACGGCGACGGTCGTCTCCTCCTTCATCTCCAGCCCCGCGTCGTCCGGCAGGGGCCCCAGAAGCTCTTCCAGCCGCTCCAGCAGATCGCCGATGCCAAGCCCGTGCTCGGCCGAGATCGGCACGGGAACGCCGAATCCGAGGCGATAGTAGTCGGCGGCCGTCGAGGAGTCCGCGGGTTCGTCGACCTTGTTCACCGCGAGGAGGACTTCTTTGCCTCGCACCCGGAGGTCTCGCGCCAGGTCTTCCTCGAGGGGTGTCAGACCCGATCGGCCATCCACGAGGAACAGCAGCACACTCGCCTCGCCGATGGCCGCTTCGGTCTGCCTCCGCGCAGAAGCCGAGAAACTGTCGAGGTCGTCAGGAAACAGACCTCCGGTGTCGCAGAGGGTGAAGGCACCGGCTCCGAGGCGCACCAGGCCGTAGATCCGGTCGCGCGTGACGCCGGGTCGATTCGTCACGATGGCCCGGCGAAGGCCGACGAGCCTGTTGAACAGGGTGGACTTGCCGACATTCGGAGCGCCCACCAGTGTTACCACCGGCCCCGTCGTGACGGGTCGCCTTTGGAACTCCTTTGACGCGTCCCTTTCGCGGCAACTCGCTTGGTGGCGCAGCGCGAAGGCGGACGAACGATAGGATGATCAAGGCGGACATCATCAACAAGGTTTCGGTTGTCGCCGAGATCACCAAGGTCAAGGCCATCGCGGCCGTCGAAGCTGTCCTCGGAGCGATGAAGGACGCCATTCAGCGAGGCGAAAGGATCGAGTTGCGCGGGTTCGGAGTCTTTCAGGTCAAGCCGCGGAAGAAGGGGATCGGACGGAACCCTCGCACCGGCCGCGAGGTCCGGATCCCCCCGGGTAAGACGATTCGATTCAAACCGGGGAAGAACCTGAGGAAGCTCTCCTGAAGCGAGGAACCCTTCGGTCTCATCGGCGTTTCGTGAGCACCCTCGAGCCCGGTTGCTGGTTCGCTTCCCGCCTGTCCGTTCTTCAGTATTCTTCGTAGTCGCCCGCATGGCGGCCGCGGCCTCTTCGGCCGTTCTCGTAACGGTACTCCCTCCCCTGGCGGTCTTCTCCCCGACCCTCGCGGTCGCCGACTTCCCGAAGGTGCCGATCCAGCCGGTAGAGCGCGCCGCGCCTGGCCTTGAGGTCGATCCTCAGCGTCCGGTACCCCTCCAGCCGGAACTCCAGCCGGTGGCGGCCTGGAGGGACGGTCAAGTAACGAGGGAAGCCATCGTACTGATCGGCGATTCCGACGTAGTGCCCATCCAGCCAGACCTCGGCATCCTCGGGATGAATGTCCGTGTCGATCTTGGCCGAGGAGGGGACGGGGTAATAGGGGTAATAGACGGGAGGAGGGTAATAGACGGGAGGATAGTAGTAGCCGTACCCCCAAGGCCACGAGAAGAAGACGGAAACATGAGGACGGCCCCAGCCGTGCGCCCAGCCGCTGGACGCAGGAAAGACCATCAACAGAAGGCCGAGAGCTAGCGGCAGAAAACGATGGTTTCTCATGACTTCCTCCACATGTGCGGCCACTGAAGCCTAAAAGCAACCAGCATGCCATTTCATGGGCCCTCGAAGCGGGCTGGCAACGCCGCCTCGCCGGTGAGAATTCAACGAGGGCGCCGCGCCCTGTCCCCTCACGTGACCTGGAGACGACAGTGCGGGCGTCCTTTCCCGTGGACGATCGCCGCAACCAGCGCTCGTTGCCAGACTCTCCGGATCTCCGAATGAGGCCTCAGGGCGTCCCGGAGGAGGCTGGGCTATACTCGCCCGCCCGGAGAAACGATCGAGAGAGAGCCGTGGAGCCCGCCGCTTTCCCTGCCGTCCCGCCGTCGCCCACTGCCCCTCCCGAGCGATCCTTGGCCTTCTTCCTCCGCTGGGTCCGGAGCCTCGGCTGGAAGCTCAACCTGCTGCTTCTGGCCGCCACACTCGTCACGACGACGCTTGCGGGAGGAGGGTTTCTCCTGGCCCCCGACGACCCGGTCCGGGGTTCTCTGTCAGGTCCTTGGCTGCTGATCACCGACCCTCTGCGCCTGCTGCACGCCGGCCTCCCCTACAGTCTTTCCGTCATCGCGATCCTCGGCGCCCACGAGATGGGTCACTATCTGGCCTGCCGCTATTACGGAGTCGCCGCCACGCCCCCCTTCTTCATCCCGTGCCCGATGATGCTGGGGACGTTCGGCGCCGTGATCCGGATCAAGGAGACCGTTCCTTCCCGGAAGGCCCTGTTCGACATCGGCATCGCCGGGCCGCTCGCCGGCTTCGCCGTCGCCGTGCCGATCGTCGCGATCGGTGTTTCGACCGCGCACGCCAGCGTTCCGCAGCCGGGAGGATCCGAGCAGGTCTTCGCCGCGCCCCTTCTACTGGACCTGCTCGGTGCCTGGCTGGCGCGCCCGCTTCCTCCGGGCACCGGCTGGGAGCTGAACGCATACCTGCTGGCGGCGTGGGTCGGCACGTTCGCGACGGCAATCAACCTCTTCCCGAGCGGTCAGCTCGACGGAGGGCACGTCTGCTACGCGATCTCGCGCCGCCTGCACCGCCTCGCCTCGCGCGCGACCCTGGTCGGCCTCTCCCTCTTGCTGCTGTATTCCATAGGCGCCTACTCTTCGCCTGTCTGGCTCGTGTGGGTGGTCGTCCTCTGGGTCATGGGTCCCCGGCACCCTCCCTTGCTCGACGAGAGCGAGGGGCTCTCTCCGGTCCGGCTCGTCATCGCGGCGGTCGGGTTGCTGGTCTTCCTTCTTTCGTTCACCCTCGTTCCGATCTACTCGACGTAGCCCCGGCAACGGGGTCGCACAACGGAACGGCTGAACGACTCGACGTGTCCGGTGCGCGGCTGCCACGCCATCGATGCGGATCTACTCGATGCGGTCCTTGGAGTTCGGTTCTGAAACGCTTCGAGCGGCGCGAATCACCAATGGTCCCGGCCCCGCCACAGCCCACGCCCTCAGGAGCCTGCCGTCGCTGGCGGCTCTGAGCATTCCGTCCGCGTCGCTTCGGAACACCCGCACTCCCGCGTCCTCGAGCCTCCGGAGGCCCTGCGCTCCGGGATGGCCCCAGGGGTTCGGGTTCCCGACGGAGATGAACCCCACGCACGGGGCCGACAGTTGAAGGAAGACGGGATCCAGCGAGCGGTCGCTGCCGTGATGGGGCACCTTCAGCAGCTCGCAGCGAAGCTGTGAGCTGGAGGCGGCCAGCCGGCGCTGCCCGGCTGCGTCCATGTCTCCTGTCAGAAGCCAGCGGCAGCGGCCGTGCTCGAGCCGCAGCACGATCGAGCGTGCGTTGGGGTCGGACTGGGCGGCCGCGATGGCATCGGGCAGCAGCACCCTTGCCTTGACGCTGGCGCCGAGATCGAGAAGATCGCCGGCCGACAGACCGATCACATCGACGCCTCTGCGTCCCGCCAGCAGCGTGAGGCCGGCGGCCAGAGGCGCCCGCTCCTCGACGGCCAAATACAGCCTCCCCGGCTGGAATTGCCGGATCACCGTGGCCATCCCGCCAGCGTGATCGGAGTGGGGATGGGTGACGAGAACGGCATCGAGCCGGCGCACGCCGAGGCGCCGCAGGCACGGTCCGACGATCGAATCGCCCGCATCGAAACGGCCCGGCGTGGCGGCGCCCGCGTCGATGAGCAGGCTCCCCCCCTCCGGTGTGCGCAGCAGCAGGCTGTCCCCTTGACCGACATCGATCAGGTCGAGACTCAGAAGACCGCGGTTCGGGGCGAGACCACCAGACGCTCGCCACGGTATCCGCCATGGCATGGATGAGGAGCCGACGCAGCCGGCGACCAGCAGCCATCCCGCAGCAAGGCCCGCTCGGCTCCTGCAACCGGGAGCGACACGCGAGCCCGCCAGCAGCCCGTAGTAGATAGCGACGGTGGCGGCGGGCGGAGGCGCGACGCGCAGAGTCATCGGCGGCCCTTCGGGGGCGAGACGGCAGATTGCCACGAGCAACCTGAGCAGCAGATCGACGAAGGGTACGAGAGGGATCGAGAGAGGCTGCCACAGGGCGCCGAGCAGAGACAGCGCCCCCCCGGCAGCGACGATCGCCGTGCCGATCGGGACCGCCACGAGATTTGCAGCGATCGAGTACAGGCTGAGCCTGCCGAACCAGCAGGCGAGGATGGGCAGGGTCGCAGCCTGCGCCGCCACGCTCGCCTTGAAAAGCGAGACGGCCCACCGTGTCAGGCTCATGGAGGAAACCGCTCCGGACGGGAGGAAGAGCAAGCCGGCAGTGGCGGCGAAGGAGAGCAGGAATCCGGCGTCGTGGATCAGGCCCGGGGAGACGGCAAGGAGGATCAGGGCCGTCAGCGCGAGAAGCGAGAGCGGATCCGGGCGGCGCCCGCCGAGGCGCGACAGCAGATAGATCGATGTCCCCGCCGCCGCCCGCAGAACCGAAGGCTCGGGGGCCGCTATGAGGCCGTAAAGCCCCGTGGTCGCAAGGGCGCAGGCGAGGCAGAGGCGGGGCCCTCCCCCCAGCATCCTGACGGCCACGTGGGCGAGGGTCGATGCCAGCACGACCTGGAGCCCGGAGATGGCCACGACGTGGGAAAGGCCGCTGTTGCGGAAGGCCTCCACGATCTCCTCGGGCACATCGAAAACCCCGCCGAGCAGGAATGCCTCCAGCAGACGCCCTCTCCCCTGTCTGTCTTTCCCCTCCCAGCCAGCCCGCAACGGCAGCACGAGGCGGCGCCGGATGGACGCGATGAGCCGCCAGCAGACGCACCCATCGGCATCGCCGAGATCCGTCACGAGCATCGCGCTGCGGAGCTGGACTCGGCCCCTTCTTCCGCTCCAGAGCAGCCTTTGCGCCCTGGGCACGATGCCGGGGTTGCCCGGTCCGGAGGAGCATCGCAGCGTCCCGAGGAGCTGCAACCTGCGCCCCGCCAGAGGCCAGAGGGCCGCTTTCTCGGTGCGGAGGACATCGACCTCGTAACGGCCTTCGATGGACCGGTCGCACCCGGCGATCTCCACACGATCCGCTTCCAGATCGAACCGGTACCCGCTCGAAGTGGCCGCCGGATCCGAACGGCACCAGCCGGTCAGACGCACAGTTCGCCCGTCCAGGGGATCCGGCTTCTCCGAGCCGGAGCGATCGACCCGGAAAAGGGCCTCCGTGGATCCACCGGCCGCCAGCCTTTGCGCCGCTGCCCCGCAGAGGAAAGCGGCGAGGGCACATGCGGCCAGGGAGAAGCTCTTCCCCTTTCCGGACGAGAGAGAGGCGACGGCCAGCAGGAGAAGCAGCGCAGCGAGGCTGGCGAGAAGGGGCTTTCCCGGGAGCCGGTAGTTCTCCGCGACGACCAGGCCGAGCAGCAATGGAGGCAGGAGGGCGATCGGGGGAGCCAGGAGCCTCCGTTCTCTGGCCGAAGGAGCGGAGGCGGATGTGTGGGGCGCTCGCATGCCGAAGAGAGAGTGTCTCCGGGCACGAGCCGTTCAGAGCCACGCGGTCGTCCGGCGAGTTGCTGCCGGGAGAAGTGGAGTCAGCAGGTCTTCTCCCGGTGGAGAAGCCTTAGCGCCTCAGCGCTACTCGTGCCTCAGTCTTGAGCCCAGAGGGCGCGAACGCTCGGCCGGACCTCAGACCTCGAGAATCGCCAAGGCCTTGTCACGCCCCTCCTCCTCGTCAACGAACCACTTGACGACCACCGACGCGTCGAGAACGTGAATCAAGAGGATCCTCGGCCACGATCGCCGTAGCGCAAGCGGCGAAGTTCGACCACGGTGTCGCGAACGGCGGGTAGTGCGGACTCTCGGATCTCCTTGACCAGCTCGTCGCGCAGGGCCTTCTCTTGAAGATCGAGGAAGCGACGATACAAGGCCAGGGGAAGAAGAACGGCCCGTGGCTTTCGGCCCTTCTCGACGATGACCGGCTCCTGCTCCTTGTCGAGACGGTCGAGGATCGAGCCCAGGTGGTTGCGCAGCTCGAGGGAGGTGACTTTCATTGGTAGATCCTACTTCCACCCGCCAGGCTGGCGGGTTTCTGCACGATCTGCATGGAGCGCATAAACTCCTTTATGTCCGAAATCTAGAAGACTTGTGGCAAAGCAACATCTAGGCCGTCGAGGTCGATGACGATCGTGAAAACCGGTTCAGTGGGAGAATCGGCGCTACCCTGAACCTGCTTGAAAGCGGTGATGTAAGCGAGTTGCGGATCGTAGATGTTCATCGATCGTCCTTGCTCTGCATCAAGGTTACCATTGTCCACCACCAGGTGTGCGAGCTCGACAGATCTCCCCGGTGGAGCAGGGGTGTCCATCTTCCAGGGACAGCGATCCGGTGCAGGGCAACCAGATCGGCTGAGCCTTGGCTTCACCCACGAGGGGGATCATCGCTACTGGCCAAGCTGCGCCCGCTCCGCTGTGATGAGAGGGGATGTGACCTACTCGAGAAGAAGCAGCAGTGACAAACGGCGCAGGCCGTGCCGATCGCGCAGCCGGTTCTCCACTGCCCGCGCGAGCGTCTGATCGTAGATGGAGGAGGACATGTGCTTCCGATGGGAAGCCAGCCGCTCCAGGGCCTGCTGCCGGGCTGCGGCCAGATCGCTCTCGGAGGATTCCCCGAGCAGGATGGCGCCGATCTCCTGATCGGCCTGGACGAGCCGGGACTCGATCGCGCGGTGGGCCTCGGCGGCCTGCTTTCTGGAGCGCCTCCGGCCTCCAGCCCGACCTCCCATCCTGAGGCGCGTCCAGCGGTCGGGAGCCCTGCTCCCCGGAGCAGGTCCTCGGCGATCCCTTCCAGTTCCAGTGAGATCCCCTGGAAGCGCTCCGCCCCCTTCTCTCCGAGAACCGCCACCGCACGGCGGAGCTTCAGTACCTCCGCTCTCAAAGCATCGGCAAGGCGCTGCCGCTCTTCCGCGCCGCTGCCCGCGTTACCTCCCCCGTCCGAGTCGCCGGAGAAGGCGCGCCCCGCAGCGAGGCGCGAACCGCGGTCTTCCCACAGGTCCTCTACCGCCGGCCGGCAGAGCGACAGCGAGCGAACTCTGTGCGGCGTCCCCCTCTCTTCGCGGCGGTCGAAGACCTCGTCGATCCCGGCAATGACTAGAGAGAGAGGAATCCCCTGCTCGAACCAGGACATCACGAGCGCCCAGTCGCGGGGGGAGACGAGGAGCGGCGACCCCCGCCGCTTCAGGAAATGACGCTCGACCTCGCGGAGGTAGCGTTTTTCGTCCGCGGAGACGGAGACCATCAGAGGTTCTTGTTGTAGACAAGCCGCAGCCCTTCGAGGGTGAGCGAGGGGTCGAACTCGTCCACGAAGGGCAACTCTCCCGCGAGCACCTGGGAGAGGCCGCCTGTCGCCACGACCCGCGCGGACTCGCCCAGCTCCGCTCGGACCCTTTGCACGATCCCCTCGACCAGTCCGGCATAGCCGAAATAAAGCCCCGACTGCATGCTGTGAACAGTGTTCCGCCCGATGACCCTCGGGGGCTTCCGGAACGCCACCCACGGCAGGCGCGCGGCGCGAGCGAAGAGCGCTTCCGCCGATACCCCGAGGCCGGGGGCGATGGCCCCGCCGAGGTACTCCCCGCGCGCCGAGATCACGTCGAAGGTCGTCGCGGTGCCGAAGTCGATGACGATGACGGGGCCGCCGAAACGAGCGTAGGCGGCGACGCCGTTGACGATGCGGTCCGCGCCGACCTCGTGGGGATTGTCGGTGAGAACCGGCATGCCGGTTTTCACTCCCGGTTCGATGAAAAGCGCCTGCCGGCCGAAATGCGTCCTGGCCATCTCCTCCAGCACGGGGTTGAGGGGAGGGACGACGGACGAGATCACGATCGCATCGATCGACTTCACCTCGATGCCTGCCAGACCGAACAGACCCTGGATGAGCACTGCGTACTCGTCCACCGTACGCGCCTGCGCCGTCGAGAGGCGCCACTCGGCGAGCCGCCGCACCCCCTCGTAAACGCCGATCATCGTCGTCGTGTTGCCGACGTCCATCACGAGAAGCATGCTGCCTCCTGCCGTATGCTGATCTCAGAGCCTTCTCCACATTTCCAGGAGGGGCGCGGTCCCCTCACGCTTTCCGAGGAGGGTCAGCTCATCGAGACGGTCGAGCAGCCGGGCGCAGAGCAGAGTGACATCCGCCCGATCTTCCCCGAGCGCCATGGCAAGAGACGTCGCGTTGGGGGCGTTCTCCGGCGGAAGGTCCGCAGCGGTATGCGAGACGTTCAGGCCGCAGCCGATCAGCACGGCGCGGATTCTCTCCCCCTCCATCCGGCCCTCCACGAGCAACCCGCCCACTTTCCGTCCGGAGATGACCAGGTCGTTCGGCCACTTGATCTCGGCCGGGACGTCGAGGCTCCTGACGGCCTCGCAAGCCGCAACTGCGGCTCCCAGCGAGTAGAGAACGAGGCTCCCAGGACTATCGGGACGCAGCAGCGCCGAGAAGTAGAGGCCGAGGCCCGGAGGGGAATGCCATGAGCGGCCGTGCCGGCCGCGTCCCGCCGTCTGCTCACGCGCGATGACGACGGACCCCTCGGGCGCCCCCTGCCTTTCGAGGGAGTCGAGGAGCTGCTGGGTCGAGCCGACGCTCTCGATGCAGCGGATCTCCTTCCAGAGAGACCCGCCCGCCCCTCGTCCCCGCGAAAGCCGATCGAGTGCGGCCCGCAGTTTTTCCCGGACGATCCTCCCGTCCATCATCTGCCCCTCGCCGTCGTTTCCGCCTCGCCAACTCTCTCGATCTCCATCGTCAGGTCCGAAGCGGGAGCGGAATGCGTCAAACAGCCGAGTGAGAGGAAATCGGCCCCCGCCTCGGCGTAGGGACGCAGAAAGCCTGGTCTCAGGTTGCCGGAGCATTCGACCGCGGCGCGCCCTTTCGCGATGCGGACGCCCTCGGCGGCCTTCTCGGGCGTGAAATTGTCGAGCAGGATCCGCCCCGCCCCTGCCTCCAAGGCCTGCCTGAGCCCCTCGAGGTCCTCCACTTCGACCTCGATCTGCGGGCCTTGCAGGCCGGCCTCCTTCGCCCGCGCGACCGCCTCGGCGATGCCTCCGGCGAGACGGATGTGGTTGTCCTTGATCAGCACGGCGTCGTACAGCCCGAAGCGGTGGTTCGAAGCGCCGCCCGCGGCGACGGCGTGTTTCTCCAGCGCCCGCAGCGTGGGGGTCGTCTTGCGCGTGTCGAGCACGATCGCGCCCGTCCCGGAGACCTCACGGACGGCTTCGCGCGCCATGCTCGCGATCCCGCACAGCCGTTGAAGGAAGTTCAGGGCCGTCCTCTCACCGGCCAGTATGGGCCTTGCCGCACCTTCGACGCGCGCCAGGATCTCGCCCGCCTTCGCCTCCGTCCCCTCGGGCAAGGCGCTCCAGCCCAGCGAGGGATCAAGCGCCAGGAAGACCTCGCGCGCGATCTCGGTTCCGGCGACGACGAGCGCCTGGCGGCTGAGGATGCGCCCTCTGGCCCGCATGCCGGCAGGAATGACCGCCTCGCTGGTCACGTCCCCCTTCTCTCCGAGGTCTTCCCGGAGGGCGGCGCGGGCCAGGGCGCGCGCGGATTCGAGGTCCAGGGACATGGGACGGCTAGCCCGATGTCAGGTCGGCGAGGATCTCCGACAGTCGCCGCCGACGCGCTCCCAGCTCCTCCGCGATCCGCCGCTCTCTCTCGACGACCTCGGCCGGCGCGCGCCCGGCGAACTCGGTGTTGTCGAGCTTGCGCCTGCGGGCGGCAAGGTCGGAGTCCACCTTGCGCAGGTCCCGCCTCAGCTTCTCGCCGAGCAACGAGACATCGACGAGGCCCGTCAGGGGGATCGCGACGTCGAAATGGTCCGCGACAGCGCGCAGCGCGGGCCCGCCCTGGCCGGTTGTGTCCCGCAGGGCCAGCTCGACGCTCTCCGCCTGACAGAGCCGGGGGAGGTATTCCCGGAACTCCTCGGCGCCGCGGAGTGCCTCGGCCGAGGGGGCCGACAACCGCACCGCGATCCGCTTCGCCGGGTCCAGGCCCGCCTCGGCGCGAAGGTTGCGGACTCTCGTGACGATCTCGATCATCTCTTTGATCTGCTCCTCCGCCACCGGGTCGAGACGCTGTGGAATCTCCTCCGGAAAGGGGGCCGTCGAGATCGACGGGGCGGTGCCGGCCTGCCGGGGAAGCCGCTGCCACAGCTCCTCCGTGAGGAAGGGCATGAAGGGATGGAGCAGCCTCAGCAGCGTGTCGAGGACCTCGACCAGCACGGCTCGCGTGCAGCGGCCGCGGCGGGAATCCGCCGCGGGGCCGGTCAGGCTCGGCTTGGACAGCTCGATGAACCAGTCGCAGTACGAATGCCAGATGAAGCGGTAGAGAGCGCTGGCGGCAAGGTCGAAACGAAACGCCTCGAGGTCCCGGCCCACCTCCCCCGCGAGCCGCGAAACGCTAGAGAGGATCCAGCGGTCCGGAAGAGACAGTTCTTCCCGCCCGAGCGCTGGCCGCCCCTCCTCCTCTTTCAGGTTCATGAGGACGAAGCGGGCCGCGTTCCAGATCTTGTTCGCGAAGGCCCGGTAGCCTTCGAGCCTCTCCGGACCGAGCGCGACGCTGGGGCCTGGGGAAGCTCCCACGGCAAATGTGAACCTGGCGGCGTCGGCGCCGTAGCGGCTGAGCAGCTCCTCCGGCTCCACGACGTTGCCGCGGGTCTTGGACATCTTCTGTCCCCGCTCGTCCCGGACCAGCCCGTGCAGATAGACCGTATGGAACGGCGCCTGTCCCGTGAACTTCAGCCCCATCATGATCATCCTCGCAACCCAGAAGAAGAGAATGTCGGGGCCCGTAATAAGGACGGATGTCGGATAGTAGCGGTGGAGATCGGGGGTCTTCCCGGGCCAGCCGAGAGTGGAGAAAGGCCAGAGAGCGGAGGAGAACCACGTGTCCAGGACGTCCTCGTCCTGGCTCAGGGAGGAGGAACCGCAGGCCTCGCAGGCGGCCGGCGTCCCACTTGAGACGGTGACGTGCCCATCGGGACAGTACCACGCGGGGATCCGGTGCCCCCACCAGAGCTGCCGGGAGATACACCAGTCGTGGATGTTGCGCATCCATTCGTAATAGGTCTTCTTCCAGGAGGCCGGGACTATCTCGACACGCCCCGCCTCCACCGCCGCCAGCGCCGGAGCGGCGAGAGGGGCGACACGGACGAACCACTGCGTGGAGAGTCTTGGTTCGAGGACAGTGGAACAACGCTGGCAGACCGATATGGTCAGCCTGTGGTCCTCGACCTTCACGAGCAGGCCGTGCTCCCGCAAGTCGTCGACGATCCTCTTGCGCGCCTCGAAGCGATCGAGCCCGGCGTAGGGACCGCCGTTTTCGTTGATGGAAGCGTCCTCCCGCAGCACCGTGATGGCCGGGAGGTTGTTGCGGCGTCCCGCGGCGAAATCGTTGAAATCGTGAGCGGGGGTCACCTTCACCGCGCCGGTGCCAAAGGTCGGGTCGACCAGCTCTGCGTCGGCGATGATCGGGATCGGCCTGTCCAGCAGCGGCAACAACGCGCGGCCGCCGATCAGGTCGCGGTACCTCTCGTCATCCGGATGCACCGCCACTGCCGTATCGCCGAGCATGGTCTCCGGCCGCGTGGTCGCGACGACCAGGCGGCGGTCGCTTCCTTCGACGGGATAGGCGACGTGCCACAGGCTCCCCGATTCTTCCCTGTGGTCAACCTCGAGGTCCGAGAGGGCGGTCTGGCAGGAGGGGCACCAGTTGATCAGCGCCTCGGCCCTGTAGATCAGCCCCTCCTCGTAGAGGGCCACGAAGACCTGCAGCACCGCCCGCGACAATCCCTCGTCGAGGGTGAAGCGCAGTCGCGACCAGTCGCAGGAGCAACCGAGCCTCTGGAGGGTCGTGATGATGGCGCCGCTGTGATGCTCCTTCCACTTCCAGACCTCTTCCAGGAACTTTCCTCGGCCGATCTCGTGGCGCGAGGTCCCCTTTCGGCGCAACTCGCGCTCCACGACCATCTGGGTTGCAATCCCCGCGTGGTCGATCCCGGGCAGCCAGAGCGTGTCGTAGCCCTGCATCCTCCTCCAGCGGACAAGCACGTCCTGCAGCGTGTTGTTGAGCGCGTGGCCGACATGGAGGTTCCCCGTGATGTTCGGAGGGGGTATGACGATGGTGAAGGGAGGATGGGAGGGGTTCTTCCCGGCCCGGAAGAGATCAAGCTGGAGCCAGCGCTGGTAACAGGCCGACTCGAAGCTGCCCGGTGTGTAGGTCTTCTCCAGAAGCTTGCCTGGCTCGGGGGTCATCTCGGTTCTCATGGCGCTGCGGCGTCCTCGCGAGGGGTCCGTCCGGATGAGGCTTCCGGCATCCCGGCCAGCTCTCTCAAGGACCGCTTTCCGACCACCTCGCTCCCCTCTGATCCGGTGTGCACAGTCCGGATCAGCCCGCGGGATCTTGCTCCTCCAGCCGCTGCCGGATGATCGAGTCCAGCAGGTCCGGTACGATGTCCCAGGCGACGTCCCTTACGACGGCCGGACCGATCAGCTCCACGAGCCGCCTCGCGACCGCGTCGACATCGGCGGGTGTGAGCGTCATGCCGCGGGCCGCAACCGGAACGGGACCGTCGGGCAGGGCCTCCGCCCCGGCGGCAGCTTCGGGCGAGGGTCCCATCGCGCTCCGGTCTCCGGGAGTTTCGCCGAAGGGACCCTCCGGCTGCATGATCCGGACAGGCGCGCCGGAAGCCACACGGGCTCGGGACCCCCGCGCGTCCTCCTGGCCGCCCGCGAGCAGCCCGCGGACCCTCTCCAGCAACGTCTGGGACTCGAACGGCTTGGCAAGGTGGCCGTCGGCTCCGGCCAGCCGGCCGCGCTCGGGATCGTAGGGCTCGAACGCGCTGGAGAGCATCAGGATGCGCGGACTCGCGCCGGTCGATTCCTTCCTGACAAGCTCGCAGACCTCGTAGCCGCTCATTGCCGGCATGGCGGCGTCGAGAAGCAGAACGTCCGGTCGCCGCTCGAGAAAGCTGTGGAGCGCGGTCTCTCCGTCCGGAACGCAGATCGTGTCGATGCCGGTCTCGGCGAAGGTCAGCTCCACGATCTTCCTGATGGTGGGCGAATCGTCAGCGCAGAGCAGGGTCGGTGCCATGGTTTCTCTCCTCGGTGCGCCTGTGGGGGACATTCTCACGCACCCATTCGATCACGTCGCTTGTGCTCGCGCCGGGGGTGAAGATCCTCTTTACCCCGGCCGCCAGGAGGCCCGGCATGTCCTCCTGCGGCACGATGCCGCCTCCGAACACGACGATGTCCTCAGCCCCTTTCTCCCGCAGGAGCGACAGCACGCGGGGGAAGAGGGTGTTGTGAGCCCCGGAAAGGACCGACAGACCCATCGCGTCCACGTCCTCCTGGATGGCCGTGGTGACGATCATCTCGGGGGTCTGATGGAGCCCGGTGTAGATCACCTCGAAGCCCGCGTCGCGCAACGCCCGGGCGATGATCTTCGCCCCCCGGTCGTGCCCGTCGAGCCCCACCTTCCCCACGAGGATTCGGATGCGGCTGTCCGTCGTCACCTCTTTCGGCCTCTTGGGGCCTCGTTCAGAATACGGAGACCTCGCGGTACTCTCCGAAAACCCGTTTCATCGTCGTGCAGATCTCCCCGACCGTCGCATAGTCGCGCACCGCCTGGAGGATCGGAGGCATCAGGTTCCCGCCGGAGCGAGCGGCCCGCTCGATGGTGTCGAGGGACCTTCCCACTCGCCGCGCGTCGCGTGAGGCGCGCAATTGCGCGAGGCGTTTCTTCTGTGTGAGCTCGACCTCGATCGGGATGCGGAGTGTCTCGACGGGTTCCTCCTCCTCGATCTGATACCGGTTCATTCCGACGATCGTCTTCTCGCCCCGGTCGACCTGCTGCTGGTAGCGGTAGGAGGCGTCGGCGATCGCTTTCTGGGGAAAGCCCGCTTCGATGGCCGGAATGATTCCCCCCATCGATTCGATCTTCTCCATGAGCGCCGCCGCCTCCTCCTCGATCCTCCTCGTCAGGGTCTCCACGAAATAGGAGCCTCCCAGTGGGTCCACCGTGTTCGCGACTCCCGACTCCTCGGCGAGGATCTGCTGCGTGCGCAGGGCGATGCGCACCGCCTCCTCCGTCGGCAGAGCAAGGGTCTCGTCGAGGGAGTTGGTGTGGAGCGACTGAGTTCCTCCGAGCACCGCAGCCAGGGCCTGAACCGTCACGCGCACGATGTTGTTGTAGGGTTGCTGTGCCGTGAGCGAGCAGCCCGCGGTCTGCGTGTGGAACCGCAGTTTCCAGGATGCGGGGTTCTTCGCGCCGAACCTCTCGCGCATCAGCCCGGCCCACATCCGTCGCGCCGCGCGCATCTTCGCGATCTCTTCGAAGAAGTCGTTGTGCGAGTTGAAGAAGAACGACAGCCTCGGGGCGAAGACGTCCACGTCGAGCCCCACCTCGATCCCCGCTTGGACGTAGCAGATCCCGTCGGCCAGCGTGAAGGCCAGCTCCTGAACGGCCGTCGCCCCGGCCTCCCTGATGTGGTAGCCGGAGATGGAGATGGTATTCCACTTGGGCACCGTCTCTGCGCAGAAGGCCATGATGTCCGTGATGATCCGCAGGGAGGGGCGCGGAGGGTAAATCCACTCCTTTTGCGCGATATATTCTTTCAGGATGTCGTTCTGGATCGTCCCTTCCAGCTTCTCCAGGGGCACTCCCTGCTTCTCGGCGACCGCGAGGTACATGGCGAACAGGATCGAGGCCGGGGAATTGATGGTCATCGAGGTCGAGACGCGGTCGAGAGGGATGCGGTCGAACAGGCACTCCATGTCCGCCAGCGTGTCGATGGCCACCCCTTCCCGGCCGACTTCACCTTCGGCGAGCGGATCGTCGGAGTCGCGCCCCATCAGCGTCGGCAGGTCGAAGGCCACGGACAGCCCCATCTGGCCATGCTCGAGCAGGTAGTGGTACCGGCTGTTGGTGTCGGCGGCCGAGCCGAACCCGGAGAACTGCCGCATCGTCCACAGCTTCCCGCGGTACATCGTGGGGTGGATGCCGCGGGTGTAGGGAGGCTCGCCGGGCGCATCGGCGTCCCTGCCAGCGTCCCACCAGCCGGCCAGATCCTCCTCCGCGTAAAGCCTCTCGATGGGGAAGCTCGAGACGGTGGAGAATTCCCGCTGCCTCTCCCCCATCCCGGCAAGGGCGGGGCCGAGTGTGTTCATCTCCCATTCTTTCCTGGAACGGCTCTTCCTCACCTCCGCCATGCGCTCCTCAGCCCGTCTGCCCCAGAATGCTCCGGGAAATGATGATCCTCTGCACCTCGCTTGTCCCCTCGTAGATCGTCGTCACGCGCACATCCCGGTAGAGCCGTTCCACGCGGAACTCCTTCGAGTAGCCATAGCCGCCGTGGATCTGCACGGCTTCGTAGGTGACGCCCTGGGCCATCTCCGTCGCGAAGAGCTTCGCCATCGAAGATTCCCTTGGCCCATCGCCGCATCCGGCGTCGCGGTTCGCCGCGGCCCTCCAGGTCAGCAGGCGTGCGGCGTCGATGCTCGTCGCCATGTCGGCAAGCTTCGAGCGCGTCGCGCCGAACTCCGCCAGCGAGCTGCCGAAAGCCACCCGGCTCTGCGAGTAGGCCAGGGCCTCCTCCAACGCCGCCTGAGCGAGGCCAATAGCCTGGGCGGCGATGCCGATCCGGCCCGCCTCGAGGCTGGCGAGAGGGATGGACAGGCCCGCCCCCTCCTCTCCCAGCAGGTTCTCCGCCGGGATCTCGCAGTCCTGCAGCAAGACGCTTCCCGTCTTCGATGCGCGGAGGCCCATCTTGTCCTCGAGCTTGCCGAAACGGAATCCCGGAAACTGCGGCTCGGCGATGAAGGCGCTGATCCCCTTCTTGCCTCGAGAGCTGTCGGTGACGGCGAAGATGAGAAAGACTGAGCCAATCTGGACGTTGGTCACCCAGGACTTTTCCCCGTTGAGGATCCAGCGATTCCCCTTCCGCTCGGCGCGCGTCTTGAGGGCCCCTGCGTCGGAGCCGCACGAGGGCTCGGTCAGGCAGAAGCCCCCGATCACCCGGCCGGAGGCGAGCGGCCTGAGGTAGCGCTCCTTCTGCTCCTTGGTGCCGAATCGGAGGATCGGGTAGGCGCAAACGGAGTTGGTGACCGACAGGGTCACCGCGGTAGAGGCACAGACGCGCGCGACCTCCTCGATGACGATCGCGTAGGAGACGCAGTCCAGCCCCGAACCACCCCATTCCTCCGGCACGATCAGCTCGAGATCCATACCGGGTCCTGCCGGCCGGACTGGTCTTCCGCCGGCACGGGCAGTTTAACTCACGGCTCGATCAGGCCGAAGCTGCCGTCGGGGCGCCGGTACAGGACGGAGATCCTCTGGCTGATGGAGTTCCGGAAGACGACGAACTCACTGTGGCTGCCGTCGACCTCGAGCACGGCCTCTTCCGGGGTCATCGGCTTGACCAGGTAGCTGTTGGTCCGGACGATCCGGGGTGGCTCCCCGGCGGAGGGGCCGGCCATTTCCGTCTCCGGGGCCGGGGGGAGGGCCGTGCGGATGCTCTCGGCCCCTTTCTTCTTGTTGCGCCGCTTGATCTTCTCCTTGTGCTTCTTGGCCTGCCGCTCGAGCTTCTCCATGACGAGACCGATGGCGCTGTACATGTCTTCGGTCTCCCCCGACCCCGACATCGTCGCCGTCCGGGCGTGGACGACGATCTCGGCGATGTGCCTGTGCTTCTCGACGGCGAGGATCACGTGGGTCTCGATGATATCGTCGAGGTACTTGTGGAGTTTCTGGAGCTTGTCGACGGTGAATTCCCGGAGAGCGGGCGTGATCTCGATGTGCCTGCCGGTGATATCGACACTCATGTCCGGGCCTCCTCCCTAGCTGAAGACCTGCCGGCGGCTTGTGGATGAAGCTATCCGGAGCTCCTCGCGGTACTTCGCCACGGTCCTCCGAGCGATCTTCAACCCTTCGGATCGAAGCATCTTCGCGATCTCCGAATCGCTGTATGGATGATGGGGATCCTCCTCGCCGACGATTTTCCGGATCTTCTGCTTCACGGTCAGTGACGAGATGTCCTCCCCGTAGGCCGAGTGGATTCCGCTGTGGAAGAAAAACCTCATCTCATAGAGACCACGCGGAGTGTGCATGTACTTGTTGTTCACGACGCGGCTGACGGTCGATTCATGCATGCCGATGTCCTCGGCGACATCCTTGAGGATCAGGGGGCGGATCTTCTCGATGCCGGACTCGAGAAACTCACGCTGGAAGCGGACGATGCTGGTGGCGACCTTGTAGATGGTCCTCTGCCTTTCCTCCAGGCTCTTGATCAGCCGGAACGCGGAGCGGAGCTTCTCCCGCACGTAGGCCTTGGCCTCGCGGTTCGCGGCGTCGGACCCTCGCTCCACCATTCGCCGGTAGACCGGCGAGATCCTCAACCGGGGCAGCCCCTCCTCGTTCAGCAGCACCTGGTAGTCGTCGTCGATCTTCAGGACGTACACGTCCGGGACGACGTACTGCGACGAGGTGACGTTGTACTTCTGTCCGGGCTTCGGATCCAGGCCCCGAATGATCTCGAGATAGTGTCCGAGCTCCTCCATGCTGCATCCGATCACCTCGGCCAGCTCCTTGTAGCGCTGGTTCTGGAGCTTGTCGAGGTGGTGGAGGATGATGTCCTCCTCCGGCCCCCCGTCGCCGCCGACATGGCGCAACTGGATCAGGAGGCATTCCTGGAGGTCGCGCGCGGCGACTCCGGGAGGATCGAACCCCTGAACGAACCCGAGCGTGAACTCGATCTCCTCCTTGTTGAAGGAGGGGTCCATCTTGCAGATCTCCTCGACCGTCGCCCGCAGGAAGCCGTCCTCGTCCAGGTTGCCGATGATCGCGCGGCCGATCGCCTTGACCTGTTCGGAGGAGGTGGACAGGTCGAGCTGCCAGGCAAGATGGTCGGAGAGGCTGCTGGGCTTCGACAGGGTGTTCTCGAAAGACGGCAGTTCCTCGCGGTACTCGACCGGGGGGCGGGGGATGTACTCCCCATCGAGATCCTGGAAGAACGACTCGTAATCGATCTCGTCGTAGGGGGTTTTTTCGGGGTTCGCCTCGACCTCGGCGGGACCGTCGGGCTTCTCTGGCTGGGGGGACTCGGCTGTCTCGGTCGTGGAGCCGTCCTCGAGGACCGGGTTGTCCTCGAGCTCCTGAGCGACCTCCTCGACCAGCTCGAGCTTCGACATCTGCAGCAGCTTGATCGCCTGCTGCAGAGACGGCGTCATGATCAGCTTCTGGGAGAGCCGGACGGTCAGCTTCTGCTCGAGAGCCATTTCGCTTCAGTCCAGTCTGAATTTCTCCCCTAGATAGATCCGGCGGACTTCAGGGTCCGAGGCCAGATCCTGCGGGGTTCCGTGTCTGAAGATCCTGCCGGCGCTAATAATATAAGCTCGGTCGGTGATCTGTAAAGTTTCCCGCACGTTGTGATCGGTGATCAGCACGCCGATATGCCGTGATCGCAACTCCCGCACCAGCCGCTGGATGTCGGCAACGGCGATCGGATCGATGCCTGCGAAGGGTTCGTCCAGCAGCATGAAGGAGGGATCCGCGCACAGCGCCCGCGCGATCTCTGCGCGCCGCCTCTCTCCTCCCGAGAGTTGGTAGGAGGGGGCCGAAGCCAGACTCTCCAGGCCGAACTCCTTGAGGAGCTCCCGGCTGCGGCGACGCATCTGTTCGCGTGCGACGCCCCGGGCCTCCAGGACTGCGAGCAGGTTCTCCTCGACCGTCAGGCGGCGGAAGATCGACGACTCCTGGGGGAGATAGCTGACCCCCTTGCGCGCGCGCAGGTACATTGGCAGATCCGTGATCTCCTCCTCGCCAAGGAAGATCCTTCCCTCATCGGGTCGCACCAAGCCGAGGATGAGATGGAAGCTGGTTGTCTTGCCAGCGCCGTTGGGTCCGAGCAGCCCGACGATCTCCCCGCGGCCGATGGAGACCCCCACTCCCTCCACAACAAAGCGCCCGCGGCAGCGTTTCCTCAGCCCCTCGGCCCGCAACTCACCGTCTGTCGCCGCTTGCGTCCCGGCCTCGCTGGGCAAACCTGACCTTTCCACGCTCACCCGAGCCGGCCCCCAACACGGCGATGTTATCCGTGGACAGATCGACGGTCAACGCCGGACCTTCGAAGTGGCGGCCCTGCGCCTCGTCGTCCACTGTCGCGGGCTTCAGCTCGCCGACGAGCGTCACCTTGTTTTCGGACACCAGGTGCTCGGCCCTGTCGGCGGTTCCTCTCCTCGATCCCGAGATCAGGCTCACGTGGCCGAGGGCCTCGACTCTCTCGATCCTCCGCCCCCGCGCCGGAGAAGTCCCGGCCGAGCCCGGACCCTCCGGCCCCTGGGATTGATCCACGAGGATCTCATCAGCGTGCAGGGAGGAGCCGGTCTCCCTGTAGGAGCATCCTTCCCGGTAGCGCAGCTGTGCGGACGCCTCCTCGTAGAACATCTCCGGAGCGGAGATCGTATAGGGGATCTGATTCCCCGCCGAGGTCTGCCGGATCCCACGCGTGACCACTTCTCCCCAGGCATGAGCGATGCCCTCGTTCTGGTACAGGTCGAGGGATGCGGCCTGAAGGCTCGTCTGCTCCTGCCAGGCTCGCACCCCTCCGCGGAAGGAGGCTTCCCTGGAGGCGGAGAGAAAGACCGCATCGGGCGATTCGACGAAGACCGGTTTGCCCGAGGCGAACAGCGGGAGCGTGTCGTTCACTGATCCGTCCGAAGGCGCATCGTGGGAGCCCCGCCCGGCTGGCGGCAGCCGGACATGAACGTTCCCCTGGGCGCGGAGCTGCCCCGCGGCACTGTCGCTCTCCAGACGGTCGGCGACCACCAGCCGGTTCTCCTGCCGGATCCATGGCCGGCCCCCCTCCAGGCTGATCCGGCTTTCCGCAAACGAGGCTTGCTCGCCGCCGGCCCTCCCTTCGGGGGTCTGCATGCGCACCGACCCCCGCGCCGTAGCCGTCCGAAGCCGCCCCGCCTCGATATCGAACGACATCTCCTGCGCCTGAAGCGTTTCTTGTCCGTCCTTCTTCTCCCTCACAAGGGTCGCCTCCGGACGGGCTTCGACAGCGCGAGGACGCCCCTCGGGGTCGAACCCTATCGCGATCTCCGGAGCTTGAAGGTGCATCGGGCCCTGTTCATCCTGGCTTTGGAGCTGCGCCTGGCCGGCCAGCACGGCCCGGCTGGGAGAGCCGGGGGCCGGACGGGACAGCTCCAAGCGGGAGGCGGCGAAGGTAATCGGAGGCCGCGACGGGGCAGCCTGCAGCAGCCCGCGCACGGAGCCCTCGAAGCGGGCCCCTGTAGGCGGCACGGAGGGACCCACGCTCACACGGTCGGCCTCGATCCATTCCTGCTCGCTGGTCTGGCCCACAAACGCCGGCGGTCCCTGGAGGCCCTGCTGTTGCTCCTGCCGGACCGCTTGGGGACCCTGGTGCGACGGGGCGGCATTTCGCTCCGGAAGCGATCTCTCCTCGGTTCCCCCGGGAGCAACAGCAGCGGCAACCTGCCCTTGCTCCGGGCCGGCGAACCGGACTCTACCCGCCAGCACGACTGGCGACTCGCTTGATTTCCGGGACACGCTGGCCGCCGTCACCGTCCATCCCGCGAGAGCTCCCTGATCGCACCGGATCGTGACGGGCCCCGCGAGCAGCACGGACCCTGTGCCGATCTCCTCTTCCAGCGTTTTCCCCTCTCCGGAGAAGCCTGGCGCGCGGAAGCGAACGGGCCCGGGAGCGGTGATCGTTTTCTCCTTCGCGAGGTATTTCGCTGAAGGAGCCTCGAACCGCTCCCCCTTCTCGCTCTGGGCGACGACGTTTCCCTCCAGCTCCACCGCCGAGATCTTCCCCTCTTCCGTCAGGACCTTTCCCTTATCCGCGGAGACGCGCACGGGTCCCGCAGGCCGCTGGATGTCGAAGGACTCGATCCCCTCCAGAAGGATGACGTTCGATTCCGTCCCGACCATGTGGCTGGCGCGCAGCGAGTAGAGAGGCTTGCCCTCCTGGGTCTGCTCGAAGATGAACTTCTTCATCTCGCTCGACGGGACGCTGGCAGAGATCGGAGGGGCAGCGCGGGCGCTGCGGGGCGGGGTCCTCCCGCGCAGGATGGAATAGGCGACGTAGCCTGCGAGGGGCACGATCAGGATCAGGATCATGACCCGCACGTATCGCGTTGGGGTTCTCATCGGCATCCGGGCCTTCGATCCCCGGTCTGGATCAGGCCCCGACCGGCAGGACCTCCCTGCCGCGGGCGGGCTGAGTGTTCCGGACCGCTCCGGGGCGGGGTCAGGGTCTTGTCTCGAGAATGGTCCGGATTTCCGAATCCTCGAGAAGGCGCGTGCTCTCCTTCGCTGCCTCGAAGACCTTCTCGATTCGGTCATCTGTCGGAGGGAAGCCGTTCTGCTCCAGCCACCAGATGACATTGGAGCGGCCGCTCATCGGCCCGACACGAATGCTCTGGCGCAGGCCGAAGTCGGCTGCAGGGACTCCCGAGTACACCCGGTCGGCGAGCCAGGCGTCCCCCTTGCGGTAGGCCTTGATGACGGCGGCGGCATGCACGCCGGTGGCTGTCTCGAATGCGTCACTGCCCACGACAGGGTAGTTCGATGGGATCGGCACGTCGCAGGCTTCGGAAGCCACCGCGCAGTACTCGGCCAGGCGCGTCAGGTCGCGGTCGATCCAGCCGAGAAGCTTGAGATTGACCAGGATGATCTCCATCGGGGCGTTGCCGGCTCGCTCGCCGATTCCGATCGCGGCGCCGTGGACCCGGTTGGCGCCGGCGCGCAGCGCGGCGAGACAGTTCACCACCGAAAGACCGCGATCTTTGTGTCCGTGCCAGTCGATCTTCACCTCCTCGCCGCTCTCCGCGACAAGCTGCCGAACGTAGCCGATCAGGCGATGGACCCCCTCGGGCGTCGCGTGGCCGACCGTGTCGCAGACACAGACGCGTCGAGCGCCGCACTCGATGGCGGTCAGGTAAAGCCGGCGGATGGCGTCCGGGTGCGCCCGGGTCGTGTCCTCGGTGACGAACATGGTCGGCAGTCCAGCTCGCACCGAATAGGCCACGGCCTCCTCCGTGTGACGGAGGAGGTCTTCGATCGACCAGCCCTCGGTGTACTGCCGGATCGGCGACGAGCCGATGAAGAGGCAGGCCTCGATCGGGATCCCGACCGACTGGGAGATCTGCAGGATCGGCTCGATGTCGCGGATCATCGTCCGCGCGGCGCAGTTCGGACGGATCTTCAGGCCGGCGGAGAGGATCTCCCGGCAAAGCGCCGTGACGTGCTCGATCTGTCTTTCCCCGGCCCCCGGAAGACCGAGATCGGCTGTATCGAGCCCGAGAGCATCCATCAGGTGGAGAAGGCGGAGCTTGCTGTCGATCGGGGGGTCGGCAACGGACGGGGACTGCAGTCCATCCCGCAGCGTCTCGTCGTCCAGCTCGACCGGGTGCGCGGGGCGGAAATCGTCCGCGACGCGGTTCCAGTCGTAGATCAGCTCCCCCTCGCGCGCGCTGGCGTCGGTGCCCACGGCATTCATTTTAGCGCGATTTACCGCGACTCGAGGAGGCTCCGCGGCCTCTTGCGTCCTCCTCCGGGGGGTGGAGTTGCGTTAGTGTCCCTTGAAGGACGGCTTGCGCTTTTGGACGAAGGCCGATGTCCCTTCCTTCATGTCCAGGGTCGCGAAGCAGAGGCCGAACAGCGCGGCCTCCAGCCCCATCGCCTCACCCTGGGACATCTCGCAGCCCCGGCGAATCGACTCCAGAGCGTAGCGAATGGCGATGGGGCCCTTCGCGAGAATCGTCGCGACGATCTTCTCGGCCGTCTCGATCAACTGCTGCGGATCGACGACCCGGCTGACGAGGCCGATGCGGAAGGCCTCCTCCGACGTGATCGTCTCGCCGGTCAGGATCAGGTAGGTCGCGTGGGCGCGGCCGACGACCCGGGGGAGCCTCTGGGTCCCTCCCGCTCCCGGGATCAGGCCGAGGTTGACCTCGGGCTGGCCGAACCTCGCGTTCGTGGAGCAGATCCGGATGTGGCAGGCGAGAGCCAGCTCGCAGCCCCCGCCGAGGGCGAAGCCGTTGACGGCCGCGATGACCGGTTTGGGGCAGCTCTCGATCCGGTCGAGGACCTCCTGGCCGTGCTCGGAGAACGCCTTCCCCCCCGCCGCGTCGAGACCGGACAACTCCTCGATATCGGCCCCGGCGACGAAAGCCTTCTCACCCGCGCCGGTGATGATCATCGCGCCAGCGGAGCGGTCCGATGTGAAATCGAACACGGCATGAGCGATCTCTGTCAGCAGGCTGCTGCTGAGGGCATTCAGTTTCTGGGGACGGTTGACGGTCAATAGGGCGACGGCGCCCCGCTTCTCCAGGAGGATGTTGTCGTAGCTCATGGCCTCTCCGCTTCAGCGAGCGAGGAAGTCGTTCGGACGGGGCGGTTCGGTCGAGTAGTCGTAGAAACCCTTGCCGCACTTGCGGCCATGATAGCCGGCCAGGACCATGCGCTTCAGCAGCGGCGGGGGCGCGAATCGGGGTTCGCGGAACTCCTCGAACATGATGTTGGCGATGTAGTAGGTCGTGTCGAGCCCGACCAGATCGAGCAGCGTGAAGGGGCCCATCGGGTGTCCGCATCCGAGCCTCATGGCGCTGTCGATGTCCTCGATCGATCCGACCCCCTCCTCCAGCGCCCGGATGGCGTCGAGGATATAGGGAACGAGGAGGCGATTGACGATGAAGCCGGAGCGATCGGACGCCTGCACGGGGGTCTTCCCCAGGGAGCGGACGAAGCCGGTGGCCGTCTCCAGCACCCCCGCATCGGTAGCGAAGGTCCGCACGACCTCCACGAGCTTCATCAGCGGGACAGGATTGAAGAAGTGCAGTCCGATGAAACAGCCTGGTCTGCCGGTGGCCGCCATCAGCTCCGTGATCGAGAGGGAAGACGTGTTGCTGGCGAAGATCGCGTCGGGCTTGCAGATCTTGTCCAGGCGCTTGAAGGTGTCCCGTTTCGGATCGAGGCTCTCGACGATCGCCTCCACGATCAGATCGCAGTCGGCCAGGTCCGCAAGGGTCGTCGTGCCGGTGAGGCGCCCCATGACGGCCGGCTTCTCCTCGGGCTTCAGCTTCCCCTTTTCGACCCCCTTGCTCAAGGACTTGTCGATGGCTGCCAGACCCTGGCGCAAGAGATCGTCGGAGACCTCGCGGACGACCGTGCGGTAGCCGGCCTGAGCTGACACCTGTGCGATGCCTGAGCCCATCAGACCGCATCCTACGACCCCTACCTTCCCGATTTTCATGGATTTTTCCCCCGGAGGTTCTCTCAGCACGCCTCGACGACCATCGCCACCCCCTGCCCTCCGCCGATGCAAGCGGAGGCGACGCCGTGGCGGCCCCTGCGCCGGCGCAACTCCAGCAAGAGCGTCAGCACCAGCCGGGTGCCCGTCGCTCCAAGAGGGTGTCCCAGGGCGATCGCCCCGCCGTTGACATTGACCTTCTCGCGATCGAGCTTCAACTCCTTCTCGACCGCGAGGTACTGGGCCGCGAAAGCCTCGTTGATCTCGAACAGGTCCACATCCTGAAGACCCAGAGACGCCCGTTCGATGGCCTTCCGGATGGCCGGCACGGGCCCGATGCCCATCATGCGGGGCTCGACCCCGGCGAAGGCCCAGGAGACTATCCGCCCCAGCGGCTTCGCTCCCGATCGTGCCGCCGCTTCGGAGGAGGCGACGATGACCGCGGCCGCCCCGTCCACGATGCCGGAAGCATTTCCTGCCGTGACAAGCTCTCCCTTCGGGAAAGCCGGGGGGAGCCTCGCGAGCCCCTCGAGCGTGGAGTCCGGACGGCGATGGTCGTCCTCGCGGACCAGCCGGGCCTCCCTCCGCTCGAGCACCTCGACAGGGACGATCTCCTCGTCGAACTTACCGGCTCGGTAGGCCGCTTCGGCCGCTTGCTGGCTGCGCAGTGCGTAGGCGTCCGCCTGCTGGCGCGTAATCCCCTTCTCGCGGGCGAGGACCTCGGCCGTTCCCGCCATCGTCAACCCGGCGCAGTTGTCCATCAGCGCCACCATGAGCAGATCCTCGAGCTTCCCCTCCCCCAGCCGAAGCCCGCTGCGCAGCCCCCGGATTACATGGGGGGCCTGAGTCATGTTCTCCATCCCGCCAGCAAGCACCCTTTCGGCTTCCCCGAGATGGATCATCTGCGCCCCGCTCACGATGGACTGGATTCCCGACCCGCACAGCCTGTTCACCGTCAGAGCCGGCACGCCAACCGGTAGACCGGCCTTGAGGGCGACATGACGGGCTCCGTAGGAGGCGTTGCCCGAGGTCTGGAGGGCGTTTCCGAAGACGACGTGATCGATCTCGCCCGGCCGCAGTCCGCTGCGCTCCAGAGCGGCGCGGGCGGCGATCGCCCCCAGGTCGATATCGGTGATGTCGCGGAAGTGACCCGTGTACTCGGCCATGGGCGTGCGCGCCCCGGCGATGATGACGATATCTTTCACGGGAAATCTCTCCGGTCCGCCAGGAGCCGATTCTACCAGAGGAGGCGCGGCGCGGGCGAACAGTCGCGCCGGGGTGAAGCCCCAGCGACTCCGTCAGAAGGGGTGAAGGGGCGTGCGGCTCCGGAAGCTCCTGCGGTAATCCGGGGAATCTTCGATCGTGATGCTGCGGCACATCTCGGCGAGGCGGGAGCGAAGAGCCGAGCCGATGACCCCTTCCAGGGTCTCGCGTTTCTGCATCCGCTCCGTGGGGACGTCAGGAAGGTTCGAGGTCACGATCGTTGTCTTCCTCTCGTTGTAGCGAGAGGTCAGGATGTAGAAGAGGGTCTCCTGCACCCAGCCTGTCGGCCGGCCCGAGCCGAGGTCGTCGAGCACGAGAGCGTCTACGCTGACCACGGGCTGAAGGATTTCCAGCTCCGATCCCTGGGAGGCCGGATCATATGTCCCCTGGATCGCCTTGAGAAGCTCCCGAAAGTCATAGAAGAGTCCCGCCGCGCCTTTTTCCGCGATGAGCCTTTTCAAGACGGATACGGCCAGGTGGGTCTTCCCGACGCCGGGAGGGCCCAGGAACATCAGACCCCCCTCGACGTCCGGATAGGCTTGGACGAACTCGAGGGCTAGCCGGCGGGCCTTCTTCAGGTCCGCCGTCATCTCATCGAAATTTCCCAGCTCGCATTGCAGATATCTTCGGGGAACCCGCGCACGTGTCAGAAGCCGCTCCCTCCGTGAGTGGAGGGCGCAGCCACAGCGCGCTGCGAGACGACGTCCTGCCGTCTCTACGATCCTGAAGCCTGAGCCCTCGCAGTCGGGGCAGATGGCATCCATGCGCGGCCCCCCGTCAGTTGAGGTAGACCCGCAGCATCTGGCACTTCGCCGATCGGCGCAGCTTCTCGAGCGCCTGGACCTCGATCTGCCGGATCCGCTCTCGTGAGAGGTTGAGCATCTCCCCGATCTCCTTCAGCGTCCTCGGCTCGTCGCCATCCAGACCGAAGCGCAGCCGGATCACGCGGCCTTCCTTCGCGTCCAACTCCCCCAGCGCGGAGCGGAGCTGGTTGCGCATGGCCTGACGGACCAGGACCTTGTCTGCCGAGGGGATGACCGTCTGCTCGATCTTGTCCGAGAGGCGGAAGTCGTGCTCCTCGTCGATGATCGCCGAGAGGGAGATGTTCTCGTCGGAGACCTGGAGGAGGTTGGTGATCTCCTCGACCGAGACCTCCATCCGGCTGGCAAGCTCCTCGTTGGTCGGCAGACGGGCCAGCTCAGTCGTCATCGACGACTGAGTCTTGCCGATCCGGTAGAGCAGGTTCGCCTGTTTCTGTGGCAGCCGGAAGGCGCCGGAGCTCTCCGAAAGTGCATGGATGACGGACTGGCGGATCCACCAGACCGCGTAGGTGATGAACTTGACGTTCTTCTTCGGGTCGTAACGCTTGGCAGCCTCGATCAGGCCGATGTTCCCCTCGTTGATGAGGTCGAGGAAAGACAGGCCGCAGCCGCGGTAACGCTTCGCATAGGAGACGACGAAGCGGAGGTTCGCCTCGACGAGCTTCTGCAGAGCCGGCTGGTTCCCCTTGCGGATCAGATCGCCGAGACGCCGTTCCTCCTCCACGGTGATCCGCGGGAACTTGGCGATCTCCTTCAGGTATTTTTTCAGGGACTCGGAGGTCGCGGCCCCCTTTCGCTCCGACCTTTCCTGGTCCATCCGCCCTCCCTGGCGCGGGCATTATAGCCCGCGATGCGGCCGCAAGGGATCCGCAGGGCCTGCAAATCTCACCAGTCAGGGGTGGCCGATCAGTCCGGCTGCACCTCTATCCGCCTGGGACGGCTCTCCATCTTCTTGGGGAGCGTGATGGTCAGCACGCCGTCACGGTAGGAGGCGGCGATCCTGTCCTGCTCCACACCGACCGGGAGCGAGAAGCTGCGAAGAAAGCGACCGTAGGAGCGCTCGACGCGGTGGAAGTGTTCAGCCTCGTCCCCACGGTCCATCCGTCGCTCCCCACGCAGCGTCAAGACCCCTTCCGCGAGGCTGATGTCGATGTCCTTCCTCGTCAAACCCGGCAACTCGCAGTAGATGACGAGGTCTGTTTCGGTCTCGAGGATGTCCGCTGATGGAGTCCAGGAACCGACCGCGTTCGGGTCCTCTCCTCCGTACCTCGGCTCCGCGAGCGCCGTCTCGAAGAGACGATTCATTCTCTCCTGGATGGCAAGGAGGTCCTTGAATGGTTCGCGCACTTTGGAGGGCATTCTACCTTTCCTCCCGATTCCTCGAGCGGCTCGCTGGGCGGAAGCCCTCAGCTCTTGTCCGTCTCGGTAAATTCAGCATCGATGACGTTGTCGTCGGGTTTCTTCGAGCCGGAGTCCTTCGGTGAGTCGTCTGCACCGGTCCCGCGCGTCCCGGCACCCGCTCCAGCGTAGGCTCCCGTCGTGTCCTTGTACAGCAGCTCGGCCATGCGGTGCGACAGTCGCGTCAGCTTCTCCTGGGCCGACCGGATGCGGTCCTTGTCCTCGCCCTCGATGCTCTTGCGGACCTCCTCCAAGGCCTCGCGAACCTCGCGGACATCGCTCTCGGGAAGCTTCGATTCGTTCTCTCCGAGGGTTCGCTCGACCTGGTAGGCCAGCGAGTCGGCCTGGTTGCGCAGGTCGATCAGCTCGCGTCGTTCCTTGTCCTCCGCCGCATGCTCGGAGGCCTGGTGGACCATCCTCTCGACCTCCTCCTTCGTCAGCCCGGAGCTGGCCGTGATCGTGATCTTCTGCTCGCGGCTCGTCGCCTTGTCCTTGGCCGAGACGTTGACGATGCCGTTGGCGTCGATGTCAAAAGTCACCTCGATCTGCGGCATGCCGCGAGGGGCGGGAGGGATGCCATCCAGGCGGAACCGGCCGAGCGTCCGGTTGTCCTTCGCCAGATCGCGCTCGCCTTGCAAGACGTGGATCTCGACGCTCGGCTGGTTGTCCGACGCCGTCGAAAAGATCTCGCTCTTGCGGGTCGGGATGGTCGTGTTGCGCGGGATGAGAACCGTCATGACGCCCCCCAGCGTTTCGATGCCGAGCGACAGCGGCGTGACGTCGAGCAGGAGGATGTCCTTGACGTCGCCTGCGAGCACTCCTCCCTGGATCGCCGCGCCCACGGCGACCACCTCGTCGGGGTTGACGCCCTTGTGGGGCTCGCGTCCGAAAAGCTCGCGCACGATCTGCTGCACCCGGGGGATCCTGGTGGACCCGCCCACGAGCACGACCTCGTCGATCTGTTCCCGCCGCAGGCCGGCGTCCGTCAGGGCCTGGCGGCAGGGGGCCACGGTCCTCTGGAGGATGTCCTCGACGAGCGACTCGAACTTCGCGCGAGTCAGTTTCATCACAAGGTGCTTCGGGCCCGAGGCATCCGCCGTGATGAAGGGGAGGTTGATCTCGGTTTCCGTGGCCGAGGACAGCTCGATCTTGGCCTTCTCCGCGGCCTCCTTGAGCCGCTGGAGAGCGTCTTTCTGCCTGGACAGGTCGATCCCCTGGTCCTTCTTGAACTCGGCCACCAGCCAGTCGATCAGCCGCTGGTCGATGTTGTCTCCGCCGAGGTGCGTGTCGCCGTTGGTCGATTTGACCTCGACGACCCCCTGGCCCACTTCGAGGATCGAGATGTCGAAGGTGCCTCCCCCGAAGTCGTACACGGCGATCGTCTCGTCCTTCTTCTTGTCCAGGCCGTACGCCAGGGCTGCGGCGGTGGGCTCATTGATGATCCGATCGACCTTGAGCCCGGCGATCTGCCCGGCGTCCTTCGTCGCCTGCCGCTGCGAGTCGTTGAAGTAGGCGGGAACGGTGATCACAGCCCGCTCCACTTTCTGCCCAAGATAATCCTCGGCTGCGGCCTTGAGCTTCTGCAGGATCTTCGCGGAGATCTCGGGCGGGGAATACGTCTTTCCGCGGACCTCCACCCAAGCGTCGTCGTTTGCGCTGCGCACGACCTTGTAGGGCACCATCTTCATCTCCTCGGTGACCTCGCCGTGCTTGCGCCCCATGAACCGCTTGATGGAGTAGACCGTGTTCTCGGGGTTGGTGATGGCCTGGCGCTTCGCGACCTGGCCCACCAACTGCTCTCCCTTGTCGGTGAAGGCGACCACCGACGGAGTCAGACGGCTCCCTTCCTGATTGACGATGACAACGGGGTCGCCCCCCTCCATCACGGCGACCACGGAATTCGTGGTGCCCAGATCGATGCCGATGATCTTGCTCATTCGCGCGGACCTCCTCGCCTCATGTGTCCCTGTCTTCTAAGACCGGTCGCAGGCGGTGTCAAGGATCACCCTTCGACAGGACCACTCTTCGACCGTGTCTCAGCGACGCTGGGACCCTTCGAGCGCATCGATCCCTCCTTCGATGACCAGCCTCTGGCTGGCGCTGAAGAAGTAGCTGACGGCCAGCGCGGTGTCGTTCTCTCCCGAGGGGCCGCTGCCCGAGATGTCGTAGCGGGTCGGCTCGATCCGGTACGAGTAGGGGCGACCCCAGGGATCGTGCAAGTCCTCGGGCGCGAGCACTCCTTGCGTTTCGAGAGCTTCCAGGGACTTCGGCAAGGCCCCCTTCTCGAGGTAGAAGACCCTCAACCCGAGGTCGATCCTGGAAAGCCGGCTCCTGCTGACAGGCCGGCTTACCTCGTCCGGGGTCAAGACCCCTCCCCTGCCGAGGGGCGAGAGGGGGTTCCAAGGCACCATCAACACGGACAGAACTGCGAGCAGGGGAAGACCCGCTCGGGCCACCGCGTTCCACGAGGAGCTCCTGCGTGCGTGGGCCGCGCCACCCGTCCCGGCGTCCTCCGTCTTCTCCTCCAGCAGGTTCCGGTTGAGCAGGTCGTAGAGGATCCTGCAGGTCTCGAAGTCACCCAACTTGGACCTGTCGATGACGTCCTGCACGGTGCTTCTGCCGTCGACTAGCCGGAAGACCGCCTCTTCCTCGGGAGCGAGGGATACCCCTCGCGGAAGGGAACCGTCCTGCCCGCCGAAGCCGAACTCGACGTCGGTGTCGTAAACCGAGCTTCCGCCTCGCGGTATGTGGGGGACGGTGTCCCTGGCCCTGGCGAAGACGATATCGAAGGAGGGAATCCGCCTCTCGATGATCGGCCACTCATCCATCGTCCTGGCCCCCTCCATCAGGACGGTGTCGGCGCTCAGCGCTGTGAACACCTGTGGGTCGTGGTCAACGCTTTCTTCCTGGCTGAAGTGGTACTCGCCGTCCTTCCAACGGAAGAGGTTGTAGATGATCTGTGTCATCTGGACCTGAAGGACCTCCTTGAGGTCGGCCTGGGTGATCATCTTCTGGTCCAGAAGGATGGTGCCGAGCCGCTGCAGGGTGGAAGCCTGGATCTTCAGCGCTTCCTGTAACCGCGCTGGCGTGAGCTTGCCGGTCTTTACGAGCAAGGAGCCGATGCGCTCCTCCAGGCCACGGTGGACCGTCTCTGCATAAACAACCTGCCCATTCAGGAAGGAGACGGAGACAGCCTCTTCCTGCCGCCGCAGCGTGAGGACACCGGTTTTTCGCTGGATGCCGATCAACTGAAAGATGTCGGTCAGGCCGAAATCCTTCAGAGTCCCCTGAAGCGCCACATCCTCCTCCGTGCGTTTCTTGTGTGGGGCAGCGGCAGCGGCTCGTTCAAGGCGATGGGCTCCATCCGCGTGCTACCTCGGCGCCCGGGCGAGCCAGTTGCCGGCCAGCCAGATGGCGATCGCCATCGCCACCGCCGGCGCCAGCAGCGTCATCCCGAAAGGCAGGGGCACTGCGGGAACCAGCATCTTTCCGTGCAGCAGAAGAATCCCGAGCAGACCGCACCATGCCGCAAGCAGCAGCGTGCCGCCGAGCGTCTTTCCGGCAAGGACCCCGCCCCCTCCAGGCAAGACCAGGGATACCCACCTCGTCAGCCGTGCCGTCGTGCGGGCGTGCTTGGTGATCTCCGCGACCTTTTCCTGACGCACGCTCGGATGGAGACCGTTGCGCCTGACCAGCAAGTAACGGCACTGCACGCAGTAGTCCGGAGTGTCGGAAGGGGCCTGGCAACGCTTGCAGAAGGGCCGACCGCACTGGATGCACAGCGTCGCGGTCGATGTTCCGAGCGCGGCAGGAAGCAGCAAAGCCAGGACGATGAGGCCCAAGCCGATCAAGGAGGAGGCGGATGTCAGGCCTGAGCCGACCATCGCCATGAAGCTTCCCCGCCAGGAGCCGCGCGAGAGGACCCGCTTCCAGATCTCCGACGGGGGCACCTCCGTGTCGATAGGCTCCCCGTCCTTCCCCTCCCTCTGACGGGCCTGCAACAGCGCGGCTATCCCCTCCGTGTTGACCTTCCTCCCCTGCTCCAGGGCCTCCTCCGCGTGCCGGAAGTCGAACATCTTCTGCTGGGCCAGGTAGAGGTTGACGTAACCCTCCAGAAACGCCGGCTCCAGCTCGATGGCGCGCCGGTAGGCCTGGCAGGCTTCGGCGTAGCGGCCGACCTCGAAGTAGAGATTGCCGATGTTGTTGTGAGGGCGGGGATCCCTGGGCGTCAGCTCGGCCGCCCGGAGGTACTGGGTCAGCGATTCCTGCAGAAAATGTCCGCGGGCATAGAGGGCCCCTAACAGCGACGGATACGCCGGATCCGATGGGTTGGCCGCGGCCAGATCCTCCAGAGCAAGGATGGATTCGGGCTGGTAGGAACGGCCGGCGGTTTCCACGAGGACCTTCGCGGTGGGATCACCAGCCAGCCGGCAGACCGAGAGCGTCAGGATGCCCAATGGGGCCGCCAGCAGAACCAGCACCAGCAGCGTCATTGAGAGAGCTTTCTCCCGCCAGTCGGCGTACCGGAAAAAGATGGCCAGCCAATACGCGGGCGTGAACGGGGCGAGCAGCCAGGTCAGAGTCGGAAGTAGCAGAGCAAGCCAACCGATCTGGCGGGCGGCGCCGGGGCCGGAGCGCCGGACCACAGCCTCCTCGATGTCGTGGCGCAGCGCCCGCTGGTAGCGAATCGTCAGCAGTCCGGAAAACGTGACCAGCAGCAGGCCGCAGGCGACAAGGCCAATGAGCATGCCATTGGCCAGAGTCCGGAAGCCATACCAGCCTTCTCTCAGGCTGGATGCGACAGCGGTGATCCAGTGGACCACCGCGCTGCTGATCCCCTCCCCTGACTCCCAAGCGACCTTGGCGAGCCCCATGTGGGCCTGCGGCAGGCCGGGGGAGAAGGTCAGGGCAGCAGAGTAGGATTCGCGCGCCTTGTTGAAATTCCCCTCGCCGAGGAACCCTTCCCCTTCGTGCACGAGCGCGGCTGCCAAGGTGGTGATCTTCTCGACCCCCATCTCCCGGCACAGCTCATCGATCTGCTTCAGCTCCTCGCGGGCAAGGTCGGTCAGGTTCTGCTTGAGCAGTGCCTTTCGCTTGAACCAGTGACCCTCGACGCGGGCGCGAAACTGCTCGAAGTTGAACCGGCGAGAGGAGAAGGTCTCGTTGTCGAGGGATGCGGCCTGCTCCCCCCGGCTCGATGGGCCCGCCGATGGAATCTGGATCCGCTCGGGAGCCTGAGTGAGCGGAGGAGAGACCCGCTTCCCAATCCGCTCCTCCGCCCGGCAGAGAGGCGCATGAAGGAGGAGACAGATCAGAAGGGTCGCAGACCCGAGCGGCAGTCCAGCGAAACGGCTTTCCTTCACCGTTCTCTTCGCTGCTCTCCGTTGGCCGGGACGGTCGCGCCCGGCTCAGCGCCGCGAACCGGCAGCGGTGGAATTGACGAAGTGCAGCCGGAGCTCGTAGAGGACCTGCTCCAGCAAACGATGCTCCTCTTCATTCAGATTCCCCATGGTCTTCTGCTGGAGCAGCGAGAGAATGTCGATCATCTGCCGGGCCTCATCGATGTTCACAGCGCCCTCGCCGGTGGCGGGATCGTTGATCAGTCCCAGGTGAACAAGCGCCGAGGTCCGGAAAGAAAGGACCAGGGCGGTGAAGTCAACGGCAGGCAGGCCCTCTCCTTCTTGAGACTCCTCCGGCTGACGAGTGAAACCGAGGCCCTGGCGGGATCCCGTGGTTCTTTCTCCAGAAGAATGGCCGGGAACCTGCTCCTGGTCGGGCTGGCGCCTGGAGCCGTCCATGCCGAAATGCCGCTTGTCCGTGATCTTTATCGAAGAGCGTCCAGGGTCTTCAGCCATACGGTCTGTAATGTAAATGCGGTCTACCTCCTGGAGGAAGCGTACGAGGTCGTGGACGCCATCGATTCGAAAGCCCCGAAGGCCCTCCGCGAGGAACTCGGCGATCTGATCTTCCAGATCGTTTTCCTCTCGCGCATCGCGAAGGAGAAGGGGGAGTTCACCGTGGACGATGTCCTGCGAGACATCACCGACAAGATGGTCCGACGCCATCCCCACGTCTTCGGCCAGGCCAGTGCCGGAACCGCCCGTGAAGTGCTGCGCCAGTGGGAGGAGATCAAGCGCGCGGAGCGAGCCGAAGAGGAGCCCTCGACCCTCGACGGTGTGCCCCGCAGCCTGCCCGCCCTGCTGCGCGCACAGAGATTGACGACGAAGGCGGCGCGGGTCGGGTTCGACTGGCCGGGGCCGGAGGAGGTCCTCGCCAAGGTAGAGGAAGAGATCTCCGAGTTGCGGGGAGCGATCTCCGCCGAACCGACGCAGAAGGTCTCCGAGAAAGTCTCCGAGAAAGTCTCCGAGGAACTGGGCGATATTCTCTTCGCAGTCTCCAACCTGGCCCGGCATCTCGGTGTCGATCCCGAGACGGCACTGCAGAGGACCAATTCCAAGTTCATTCGACGGTTCCGGAGGATGGAAGAGCTGCTGCGGGAGCGGCGAACCACTCCGGGCGAGGTGTCTCTCGCCGAGCTGGACCTCCTGTGGGAGCGGGCCAAACTCGAGGAGCGGCAAGAAGAGCCCCTGGGCTCGGACAGCCCGGGAAGGCCCGTCCCTACCGAAGGCCCATAGTGTTCCGTCTCCGGTATCTCCTGGCCGTCGGCCTCCGACGCATCCCGGCCTGCATTCACATGGTCAAGTGTCACGCGGCTGCAAGAGGTTACAGGCACCTGCAGACTCAATTGTGAAGGAGTCATGGATCGAAGAGGTGTAGTGGGGCGGTTGCGCGTCGCTCCTCTGCCTCCTCCTTCAACCGTCCGGCAGCGGTTGCTGCACTGGTACCGTCGAAACCGCAGGTCGCTGCCGTGGCGCCGCACACGTGATCCCTACGCGATCCTCGTTTCCGAGGTCATGCTCCAGCAAACGACTGTCAGAGCGATGCTTCCCTACTATCGGGCCTTCATCGAGCGATTCCCTGACTGGCGGAGGCTCGCCGAAGCTTCCGAGGATGAGATCCTCTCCTCATGGGCGGGGCTCGGCTACTACGCCCGCGCCCGGAACCTTCACAGGCCTCGACGCGAACGCCAGTCGCGTTCTCGCGCGCTTCTACGGCGTACGGGGCGAGCTGCGCCGTGGGGATGCTCACCGCCGCCTCCGCTCGTTGGCTGTCTCGCTGCTTGGAGAGGAGAACGGCGAAACGGTACGCACTGTCCCCGCCGGGGAGCTCAACCAGGCACTGATGGAGCTCGGAGCGCTCGTCTGCTCCGCCGTTTCTCCCGATTGCCCCTCATGCCCGTTGAGAGAGGACTGTCGCGCTCTCGCTCTCGGTCGTGCCGGAAAAAGGCCTGCTCGCTCTCGACGCCGCGCGACGGTGGAGGTGGCCTCCTCGGCCGCTCTTATCCGCAAGGCGGGGTGCTTGCTGCTGGCTCGCCGCGGCGAGGGCGAGCTGATGGGGCATTTCTGGGAGCTGCCCGGCACGTTCGCGGCCGACCTGGAGAACACCCGAAAGGGGCGCGGTGGAGCGAAGAGGACCCATCCTCTCCGCCTCCCCGTGCGGGATTCCTCGCCCCGAGTGGACAACCGGGAGCGGGATCAGACTGGTCCGGAGCACAGGAAGCAGCTCTTGGTCCAGGAGAGCGTGCTCGCGGAGCGCCTCGCGGATCATCTCTCCCGCCGCTACGGATTGCGGGCCGCGATCGGAGCTCCTGCCGGCCGAATTCGCCACGCGGTCACGTTCCGGAGGATCCTGCTGATGGTCTTCGAGGCGCGCCTCGAGGGCGCCTCGAGCGTCCGCGGGGACGCGGAGCTTCTCTGGGTCTCTCCGGAGCGGCTCGCCGAGCTTCCTGTTGCGACGCTCACCCGCAAGGCGGTGAGCGCTTTCGCTCTCGGCGGGCGCCACATTACAATCCCTTCGCCTGCCTGATTGGCACGGAGGCGCCTCATGGATCCGGCGATGCTGGCCTCGGTGATCGAACGCTACGCACGGGTGTCCACCTTCCCGCTTGGCGTCAAGATGCTGGGAGAGCAGGATCCGCTGCCCGAAAAGGCGAAGATCCCCGAGAGGGACTTCGGACACCGGCTCGCCGTGTGCCAGACCTACACGATCGCCCGCCGCTACGATCCCAGGTCCCGCGATTCGAGCCGGGAAAATACAAGCGAATTCTCGCCTTTCCCCTGTTCCGCGCCGACAGGGAGCCGGACGTGGTGCTGATTTACGGAAACAGCGCCCAGGTCATGCTCCTTCTTGCCGCCTCGCTCTACGAGCGTGGCGGCTATCTCACCTGTCGTTTCTCTCCCCGCATCGACTGCTCGGAAAGCGTCGTGCGGACGATGCTCACCGGTCAGCCCCAGGTGATCCTTCCCTGCTACGGCGACCGGACCGTCGGGGGAACCGAAGATCACGAGATGGCCTTCTCCTTTCCGTGGAGCATCGCGGAGGAGATAGCGCGGGGACTGGCGGGGCTTCATCGGGGTGGCGTGCGCTACCCGATCCCATCGAACCTGCGAGGTGAACCGCGCTTCCCCCCGAAGTACGTCGAGCTCGACGAGAAACTGCAGCGGATGCCTCCCCCCTCCGATTGACCGTTCGTCCGGGGGAAGGATAGGGCCGCGCTCTCCGCAGGAGACCAAGCGTGCCGAAATTCGAACGGCACATATTCGTCTGCGAGAACCGCAGGCCGCCCGGTCACCCGAAGGGTTGCTGTGCGGAGAAAGGATCCGAGCAGCTTCGCGCGCTCTTCAAGGAGTCGCTCCGGAGACACGGGCTGAATGGAAAGGTGCGCGCGAACATGTCCGGATGCCTGGACCAATGCGAGCACGGCATCTCGGTGGTGATCTACCCCGATGCCGTCTGGTACGGCGCCGTGAAACCCGAGGATGTCGAGGAGATCGTCGAGCGGCACATCATCAGGGGAGAGATCGTCGAACGTCTCCTGATGCGTCATATGCTCGACTGACCCGTTGAAGGGATCGGTGAACTCGGCGATGCCCTCTGAGACGATCGCCGGGGCGCGTGTCCATTACATCGCCATCCCTCCTCCCGAAGCCGATGGAGCCGCGGGAAAGCATGTGGCCCTGTTCATCCACGGCGCCGGAGGCGATCATACCGTCTGGGGGAACCAGCTTGCCGCGCTCCGTGGCCGCTTCCGGGCCGTCGCCGTCGATCTTCCGGGACACGGCCGTTCGGAGCGAAGGTTCGACATGTCGGTCGCGGCGAACGCCGGCGTGATCGCGGCGCTGATCAAACGGCTCGCCATCGAGCGGCCCGTTCTCATCGGGCATTCGATGGGGGGCGCGGTGGCCCTTCAGTGCGCTCTGGACTACCCGGCTGTTGCCGTGGCCCTGGTCGTGATCTCGAGCGGCGCGAAGCTGGGTGTCGCCCCGCGGGTCTTGGATTTGATCGAGAACGACCCGGCGGCCGCCCTGGGCGAGATCGCCGCCGCCTCCTACGCGCAAGGGGCCCCTTTCGCGCTGGTCGAAGAAGGGCGGGCCGCCCTTGCGCGCTGCCCTCATGAAGTGCTGCTGTCGGATTTCAGGGCTTGCAACGAGTTCGACATCCGGGGCCGGGTGCCCCAGATCCGCCTGCCGCTTCTGGCGATCTGCGGAACCGAGGATCGGCTCACTTTCCCGAAATACTCGGAGTGGCTGGTCTCCTCGGTGCCCCGGGCGAGGCTGGTCCTCGTTTCCGGAGCAGGCCATCTCGTCATGATCGAGAAACCCACCGAAGTTTCCCGCTCCCTGAGCGAGTTTCTCGAGGACTTGCCCGAGGCGAGAGGATCGCCAGAGAGGGCGGAATGAGGCGTTGCTTGTGGGTAAATCGTGGCCCCAGGCGCGCATCGACACCCGAGATAAAACGACCCCCCGGGAGCGGGCGGGGGGGGATGGCGGTGCCCGGCTCCCGGGGGGATCGAAGTAGAGCCGTCTCGCCGAGCACAGCCGCCAGGAGCCCTCACCCTGGATTAACTTTGCGGTTCTCTGCGCGCGGCGTGACCGCTTTACACTATACCTAGGGCCTCGCGGTTTGCGACGCCCCCGTCTCGCCCGCCTTGGCCATCTCTCCCATAAGTGGTGCAATCGGGTCGAGCACGCGGATCACGACCCGGCGGTTCTGCGCCCGGCCATCCCGGCTGGA
>QHYA01000208.1 GCA_003223995.1 Acidobacteriota bacterium
TCCTCGCAACTTCTGTTTCGCCCCGCGGCGCCCACCCGGCGTAAAAGGTTATTCTTGTCGCCGGTCTTGTCCAGTTGCCGGGCTCGCTGTGTTGTGCAGCCGGCGTGCCACTCGGAGAGACCGGGAGCCTCCGCAACCTAATCCTTTGAAAAACAAAGGCCAGGAGGCTGGCGCTCTCGCTGGCGGCCGGCGGCACGTCCCCGAGGTCGGACGAAGAACTGTTACGAAACTTATCAGGGGGATGAGAGAGGAAGCACGATATTGAAAGTGGTCCCTTCCCCCCGGCGGCTCCTCACGTCGATGGCCCCGTCGTGATCCACGATCGCCTTCTGCGCGATCGCCAGACCGAGCCCCGCCCCCTTGTCCTTTGTCGTGAAGAACGGCAGGAAGATCCTGCCGAGGTTTTCCTCGCTGATCCCCGCCCCGTCGTCTGACAGCTCGATGCGCACACTCTCTCGCTGAGTGTCGATCCTTCCGCGCACCCGGAGCGCGACAGGACGGCCGGGCGCCGATTCCGCTGCGTTGCGGAACAGGTTCGCGAAGGCCTGGCGAAGCAAGGTTTCGTCTGCCTGGATCTCGGGCAGCTCCCCTTCCAGCTCGATCCTGAGACGGGGCAGCGTCCAATCCATCTCGACCTCCTCGGCCGCTTGCGCGCAGAGCTTCGCGAGGTCCACGCGGCCGCGGGAGAGCCTCCCCGGCCTGGCGAACTTCAGAAACTGATCGACGGCAGAGCGGACGGATTCCACTTCCCGGGCGATCGCTCCCGCGTGTCCGGCAGCCGGCCCCCCTGCCCCGGCACGCTCGATCAGCCTCGCGTAGCCGAGGATCGTCGCCAGGGAGTTGCGGAATTCATGGGCGATCCCCGCCGAGATCTGCCCCACCGCCGCCAGGCTTTCCCGCAGTCTCGCACGCTCGCGCAGCGAGCCGATCTCGGACAGCTCGGAGACGAGGCACAGCACGCCTCCGCGCCAGGCCCCCTGCGCGGCGATGGGGGACAGGGCCGCTCCGAGATGCCCCATCCCTCCCCCGGGCCTCCTGTAGGCGACGACCTCTCGCGATCGCGGCTGGCCTGATTCCATGGTCGCCTCGACCAGCCGCAAGAGCTCTTCCGAGCAGGCAAGAAGCTCCCGCGCCGGACGGCCCTGCTCGTGCTGGCCTTCGAGGGACACGCCCAGCATTTTTTCCGCGGCCGGGTTCAGGGCGACGACATTTCCCTCGCGGTCCACCGCGATGACCCCCGAGACCATCGTTGGCGCGATGGTCCTCGCGAATCCCCCTACGGGATCGACGGGGGCGGCGCCGCTCGGCTCGGGCCCCTCGGGACCCTCGGCTGCGGCCCCGGCCGTCGCCAGTCGCCGCAGCTCTTCTTCCTGGCGCCGGATCTTCTCCAGCACTCCACGGAGCAACGAAACGAGGGCATCCGGGTCATCGGCACCCGCCGGATCGAGATGCACCTGCTCCTTCGCCCCGACCACCGCCTGGGCGAGAAGCCTGTAGGGGCGGGCGATCCAGCGGGAGAGCGCCAGGGCGGCGATGGCTGCGAGCAGCAGGCCGATGGCCTGCGCCGCCGCGAAGATGCGATAGGCGCTCTCCACACGGCCCAGGGCCGGGGAGGCGAGAACGGTCTTGAAGTAACCGGCGACGGCCCCCTTGTCCGTCCGGAGCGTCCGGTAATCGACGATGGCGCTCTCCCCTTCCCTCTCCACCGGCCCCAGCCAGCGCTCCGATTCGACGTGCGCCCCGGCGGGGCCGCCGCCAGCGCTCGCGAGATCGCTGTCGATCGCGCCGAGCCTTTCCGGTGAGGATGAAGAGAGCACGGTCCCCTCCGGAGAAATCAGCTCGAGACCCAGAAGCCCCTGCCGCGCCGCCAGGGAGCGCAGTGTTGTCGGCGGATAGCGCACCGCGACAGCGTCCAGGCGGGTCAAGCTGCTTGCCAGAGAGCTTTCGCCGGCCTCGCGCAGAACGCGCCGGGAGACCTCCGAGGCCAGCCTCCCTTCGCCGCTGCGCAGCGCCTCGCGAGCGGAGCGCAGGAGGAGAAAGTTGCCGACGTTCGCCGCGGCGAGGACCATCGCCAGCAGCACGAGCAGAAGGCGGACTCGCAGCTCGAAGTGGCTCGTCCTGATTTTTCGCGATCCGCTCACTCCGCCGCCCATCGCAGCTTCCCTTCCCTCCGATCCAGGCTGCGGCATGCAAGAGCGCGCTGCGCCGGCTCGCGCGTCTCTCGGCCCGCTGCGCGGTCCGAGCGCCGGGCCGTCGAGATCGCCCTTGGCCGGGAGCACGGCGTTGAGCACCGCAGCATCCGAAACAGCCCAGCTACCGGAGCAATCCGAGATACCAGCGGGCGAGAGGCTCCCCCAGGAAGCAGGCGAAAATCCCCCCGACCGACAGGAAGCAGCCGAACGGCACCGACCTCCTCCTCATCCCACGGAAGAAGAGCGCCCCAGCGAGCGCGGCGCGGGAGATCCCCGGCCTGCGGTCCGCCACGGCCTCGAGCCGCCTCCCCGCATAGCGGGCCGCGATCCCGAACCCGACGAGCGAGCCGAACACGGAGCCGACGAGCAAGGTGACAAGCATCCCCGGAATGCCGAGGACCATGCGAGAGGCGCCCCGAGCCAGGGGCGCGCGAAGGAAAGCAGGAGGCCCGCCGCGGCTCCGGTCAGTGTGACAGCATCCGGAAGCAGCCGCAGGTCGAGGTCGGTGAAGAAGAGCACGATCAGCGCCGCCAGGAACGCGAACCGCGCGAAGCCTTCGAGCGTGGCCCCGTCGCGCGCCATGATGGCGACTGCCGAGAGGGCCGTGGCCGCCTCGACGAGCAGGTAGCGCGCCGGGATCGGTTCCCCGCAGCAGGCCGCGCGGCCGCGAAGCATGAGCCAGGAGAAGATGGGGACATTGAGGTACCAGGGGATCGGCCCGCCGCAGTGCGGGCAGGCGGAGGGAGGAAGCACGACCGAAAGGCCGCGGGGAAGCCTGTAGATGCAGACGTTGAGGAAGGAGCCGATCAGGCTTCCGATGAGCCCCGCGACGAACAGAAACGGCGGGGAAAGCGCCAAGGGGAAAGCTTCGGAGAGCATCTCCGCCGGCATCTCATCCCCGCCCGAGAACGAAGGAGGTCTGTGCTCGCACCTGCCCGCTCCTGCGGTCATACCGGTACGGATTTCCTTCGGGGTCCACCGGCAGCTTCTCCAGCCAGCCGATTTCGACGAGGGTTTCGAGGGAAGGCGGCGGAGCGCCGTGCTCGGAGATGTAACGCCGGAGCAGACCCCCGAGGGCGTCCAGGTCCACGTCGATCTGCAGGTCGTGGACGTGCCGCCGGGCGATTTCCCGGCCTGCCGGATCCATCGACGGATCTTCGGCGATCGAGCGCCACGCCCTCAGGGCGGTGCGAAGGTCTCCCTGCTTCTGGAACATCGCGGCGTAGCAGCGGCGGATGACCGTGGGCGCTCCTGGAGCGGCGATCGCCTTCTCGAAGTACGCCGCCGCCCTGTCGTAGCGGCGCGCCTGGTAGCACTCCCAGCCGGCGAGATAAGGAAGGAGCCAATCCCGGGGATTGGCCGCGATCCCCTTGTCCAGCAGCGCGAGGGCCATGTCCGGGTCGCGCGCCTCGATCGACATGATCATCGCGCCGATCCAGTAGGGATCGATGTAGTTCGGGTCCAGCTCCGTGATGACATCGCGGAAGATCTTCTGGAGGTATCGGTAGCGGTTCTCGATCTCGTAGTGGCCATAGTACTGGATCGCCCAGAGGTAGATGACATCGGCGAGCAGGTGGCTGTAGCCGAAGCTGGCCGCGGCGAGGTATCTCCCGCTGGGAAGATAGAGCAGGTCCGCCCCCTCCGGCCGCTCCTGGACCGTCTCCAGCTTCGCTCCGGAGACCAGGACGGTCGCCGCCGCCCCCAGCGCGCAGATCGCACCGGCCGACCGGCCCAGCAGGGAGCGCTGCGAAGGCCGCATCAGGCGAAATCGCGCCGGGCGAACACCCCGCAGGCGATCGCCATCAGCAGCACCGCCCAGCCGGCGCCGTAGCATGCCGCGAGCCCCAGCTCCGAAGCCGCCACCGGAAAATGGTGCACGGCCTCCCCCTTGATGTTGAAGCGCTCCAGATTCGGCAGGCCGTAGTAGAGCGCGTCGCAGAGCAGCTTGCCCGCCTGCTGCGGGACGCGCTCGCGCAGCAGCCTGAAGGACCAGGACAGGTGCCCGACGGCGTAAACCGACAGCGTGAACACGGACGAGAGGATCGGAGAGGAAAACGAGGAGAAGAGAAGGGCGACGGCCGTCATCACGAGCTGCTCGAGGAAGAGAAGTCCGATGGCCGGCAGCAGCCATGGGTCCGGATCGCCGTGTGCGAGCAGCACGAGGTAGAGCCCCGCGGTCATCAACAGGCAGTTGACGGCGAGGACGAGGCTCAGACCGAGGTACTTGCCCACCAGGAAGTGCCAGCGCCGGACGGGCCGGGACAGCAGGACGTGCACGGTCCTCTTCTCGATCTCCTTGAAGACCAACCCCACTCCGATCAGCACGGCCGTCAGGACTCCGAACAGCTCGATCGCGGCGAGGCCGAGGTCCTTGATGATCTTCTCCTCGCTGCCCACCGTCAGCATCGAGACCACGCGGCTGGCGGTGATCAGGGCAAGGGCGAAGAACAGCAGCAGGTACAGCACGCGGTCGCGGATGGCCTCGCGGAACGTGTTCAGGGCGATCGCCCCGACGGCGCCGGTCATTTTCCGATCTTCCGGAGGAAGAGGTCTTCGAGGGTATCGCGGCAGGGGATGACGGCGCGGATGCGTGCGCCGGCCTCGAACGCGCAGCGGAGGAGCGCGTCCAGCTCCCGCTCCTCATGCACCCTCAGGAGAAGCTCCGGCCCCGGCGCCGGCAGCCGCTCCCAGGAGGCTCGCAGGCGGGAAGCATCGAAACCCGAGATCGACACCTCCCAGAACTTGATCCTGTTGCCCAGCAGCGTGGAGATCTCCCCTTCCGCAACCAGCCGGCCCTTGTCCAGGATCGACACCCTGTCGCAGATCATCTCGGCGTCCTGGAGGATGTGGCTGGAGAAGAACACCGTCTTCCCGCGGCGCCTCACGTCGAGGATCAGGTCGCGAAACTCGCGCCGGCCCACCGGGTCGAGCCCCGACATCGGCTCGTCCAGCACGAGCAGCTCCGGGTCTCCTGCGAGGGCCTGGGCCATGCCAACCCGCTGCACCATCCCCTTGGAGCACCGGCGCAGGGGAATGCCGGCGTGCCCGGACATCCCGACCGCTTCGAGCAGGCGCGCGACCTCCGCCGGGCGGGAGGGGCGGGCGACGCCGGCCAGCCTGGCCGAGAGGTCGAGAAACTCCCGCGCCGTGAGGTAGTCGTAGAAGTACGGCTGCTCGGGCAGGAAACCGAGGGAGCGGCGGGACTCGGGGTCCATGGCGGGGCGGCCGAAGATCTCCACCTCGCCCCGGTCCGGCCTCAGCAGGCCGAGCAAGAGGCGGATGGAGGTCGTCTTTCCCGCGCCGTTGGGACCCAGAAGGCCATGGATCTTCCCCGGTTCCACCTCCAGCGACAGATCGTGGAGGACGGTCCGGGGACGCAGGCCGAGATGGCCTCGGTACGATTTGCTCACCCCCGCCAGCCGCAGCGCCGGTACCTCTGCCGCGGCGCTGCTTTCACGAGGTTGCGCGGGCGCTCGGGGCGCCGCCGTGGTCAGGGGCATCGCGCTCGAATATCGGGATGGGCCGGCTCGCCTGTCAAGCTCGACGCGGCCGAGCCGAGCAGGTCCAGGTAGAGTTGCTCCTGCTGTCGCACCATCTCGTCGATGTCCCACTCCCGCACGCGGGACCTTCCCTTCGCCCCCATCGCGCGCGCCATGTTCCTGTCCTTCAGCAGGAGGACCATCCTCCCGGCGATCCCCGCGACATCCCCCGGCTGGCAGAGGTATCCGGTCTGGCCGTCCTCCACCGCTTCCGGCGCCCCGTCCACCCGGCAGGCCACGATCGGCACGCCCGCGGCCATCGCTTCGGGAAACACCCGCGGGAGGCCTTCCCAGCGGGAGGTGAGGACGAGCACATCGAGCTGGCGGATGATCTCGTGAATGTCGCGCCGCCATCCGAGCAGGTGAAATCGGCCCTCCATCCCCTCGCGCCTGAGGGCCCGTTCGACCTTCGGGCGCAGTTCGCCGTCTCCGGCAAGGACGAAACGGGCCGAAGGCACTTTGCGGGCGGCGATGGCGGCGGCCACGACGAAGTCTTCCGGGGCCTTCTGCGGCTTCAGACATGCCACCATCCCCGCCAGAGGATCATCCGGGCCGGCGCCGATCTCCTCGCGCAGGCCGTGCGCGGGGGCGGGATCGAGGAACCGGCGCAGCTCGATGCCGCTGCGGATCAGCATGGCACGCTGCGGGTCGAACAACCCCATGCGCGCCCCGAGGTCCAGGTTCGCGCGCGAGACGCCGATGAACCGCGTCGTGATCGGGGCGACGGCCCTCTCCGCAGCGACGAGCAGGTGGCGGAGGACCGGATTCTGGCCGGGGTGGAAGCCGAAGCCGTGAATGGAATGGACGATGACGGGCACCCCCGCGAGATGCGCGGCCCAGCGGCCCAGGATGCCCGCCTTGCTGGAGTGGGTGTGGACGATGTCGGGCGACAGGCGCCGGAAGAGCCGCCTCAGCTCCAGCAGGGCGCGCAGGTCGGAGGCGGGACGGATCTCTCTCCTCAATGAAGGGACGAAGCTCACATCCACTCCGGGAAGACCGGCCGCCTCGCCGTCCAGCAGCCCCCCCGTCCCCGCGACCAGAGACGGCTCGAAGAGCGATCGATCCATGTGGGCGACGGTGTAGAGCGTGTTCTGCTGCGCTCCGCCCAGCTCCAGCATCGTGATCACGTGACAGACCCGGGTGCGGACCCTAGCCAATGGAACCCCTTTCCTTCCCGTTCCCGGCCGGCGCGAGGCCGCTCGTCTCCCTTTCCTCGGGCACGAGCGGGGCGTCCGTCGTCAGGTAGGAATCGGCCGCCCCGAGCCCCTCCAGAAGCAGCGGCGCTCCGGGCACGGTCTCCGGCGCGGGCCTCCCGGCAGTTCTTGCCTTCAGAACCGCCAGGCACTCCGCACTCAGAAAATGCAGAAGACGCGATCCGGGAATGATCCGCTGAATGAATCGCGCAACACGAATGGCGCTCCTGGGAAACAGGTGATTGAATGGAAACACGGTCTGATTGATGTCAATCAGTTTTTCGAAGCGAAATCTCTTGTCCAGCAATTCTCTGATCTGTTTCTTGGTGTAACTGTACGTTCTGAACGATTGACCAGACACCCTGTTCCTGGCCTGGAACACACGCAAGAAAGGCCTGGCGATGGAATGAGAAATCTGATCGAGCGAGGCCTTGTTGGTAAACGAGATGACGGCCGTTCCTTCTTCGGACAAGCTCCGCTGAATGAAATCGAATGTCCTGTCGCGCTCGGTCCCATCCATATAGGTCGTGACTCCCAGGACGAACACGTAATCGAAGCGTTTGATGGGAAAAACAATTTCATAACAATGACCTGTGAACCGATTCTCTTTCGGCAGGCGCGTTGCCTCCGTCATCTGCTCGGCCACATCGCAGCCAATGAAAGTCATCCTGCTGAAACCCTTGGCAGTCAAGAAATCGTACAGAGCACCTGTGCCTGTGCCGATGTCCAGGATTGTCTTTCCGTTGAAATCAATCTTGCCTTCTCCGGTGGCAGTATGAAGGCGTTCATTGAAGTACCAATGGTGGAACGGATTGTGTTCGGAATACTTTTCCGAATAACCATCCGAAATGCGGTTGAAGAAGTCTCTTACCTTCTCGTCTTGCTTTGCGGCCTCGTTTTGTTTCGCAGCTGTCATACTGTTTTCCGCTCGCGACGCTCGGGCGCGACGCTCGGGATGGAGCGGCCCTCCCACCCGCCAGCCGCATTCCCGTACCCGGAGGCGCGCGC
>QHYA01000209.1 GCA_003223995.1 Acidobacteriota bacterium
CGGCACGGGATGCGGACAGTGGTGCTGCCGCGCGAGAACGAGAAGGACCTCAGCGAGATCCCCGAGGACATCCAGAAGGTTCTGGAGTTCAAACTGGTCGATACGATGGACGAGGTGCTGGCCATAGCCCTCGACCGCGAACCGGTCCAGCCGGGCAAGCTCAAGGAAGACGGGCTGGCCGGGACGCTGCAAGAGCCGTCCCCCGACGAGCCGGTGACTCACTGAGCCCGCGGCCGTTGAGCGTTTCCTGGCGGCCTGCGAGTCCCGGGCCGGGCCCGCGAGCCAACGGATCCGATTGAAGGTTCGGAGCAGCCGGTTTCTGTTGAGCGCCGGCCGGCCGGAAGACGTGCCGGAGCTGCGGCTTCCCCGCGTCGCCTTCGCCGGCCGGTCGAACGTCGGCAAGTCCAGCCTCATCAACAGGCTCACCGGCTCGCGCCAGCTCGCGCGGATCAGTCGGACGCCAGGTAGGACGAGGCAGGTGAATTACTTTTTGGTCGACGAGAGGCTGGTGTTCGTTGACCTGCCGGGTTACGGCTATGCCCGGGTCCCCTCGAGCATGCGCCGATCGTGGGGATCACTGTCGGAGGCGGCTCTCCTGAAATCCGGGGGGGTGGTGCTGACGGTGCTGCTGCTGGATGGCCGCCACTCTCCGAGCGAGCTGGACCACCTCATGGTTGGATGGCTGACCGAAAAGGGGCTGGAATGGATTCCGGTGCTGACGAAGATCGACAAGCTGAACCTCTCGGAGCGCGCAAAGCCGCTCGAGCGGGCAGCTCAGTTGAAAGGGTCTCGCCGCGGGCTCGCGACCTCGGCGCGGACCGGTGAAGGGATCGCGCAATTGTGGAAGGATATAGACGCCGCGTGCCGGCCGCATCAGCAGGGCGACAGCCCGAACCGGCTCCGGGCGGCAGAGTGAACGGAAGATGGATATCGGCGAACTGAGAGAAAAGAGCGTTTCCGAGCTGACCCACATCGCGCAAGGGCTCCAGGTCCCCGGCGCGACGGGCCTGCGCAAGCAGGACCTGATCTTCAAGATCCTGCGGGCCCAGTCGCAGAAGAACGGCCTGAGCTACTCGGAAGGAGTGCTGGAATGCCTCCCCGAGGGCTACGGCTTCATGAGGAACCCCGAATACAACTACCTCCCGGGCCCCGACGACGTTTATGTCTCCCCCTCGCAGATCCGCCGGTTCGACCTCCGGACCGGCGACACCGTCTCCGGGCAGGTACGCCCGCCGCGGGAGGGGGAGCGGTACTTCGCGATGGTCAAGGTGGAGTCGATCAATTTCGAGGCACCGGAGTCGGAGTCGCGAAAGGCCTTCTTCGACAACCTCACGCCTCTCTACCCCAGCGGCCGGATCCGGCTGGAGACGGAAAAAGACAACCTCTCCGGGCGAATCATTGACCTGCTGACACCGCTGGGGAAGGGGCAGCGCGGCCTGATCGTCTCCCCGCCACGCACGGGCAAGACGATGCTCCTGCAGTCGATCGCCAACTCCATCGCCCGCAACCAGGCCGAGATCCATCTGATCGTCCTGCTCATCGACGAGAGACCAGAGGAGGTCACGGACATGGAGCGGACCGTCCAGGGAGAGGTCATCTCCTCGACCTTCGACGAGCCCGCCCAGAGGCACGTCCAGGTCGCCGACATGGTGCTGGAGAAAGCCAAGAGGCTTGTCGAGCACAAGAGGGACGTGGTGATCCTTCTGGACTCGATCACCCGTCTCGCCCGCGCCTACAACACGGTCGCCCCCCCCTCGGGGAAGGTCCTCTCAGGAGGCCTGGACGCCAACGCTCTCCAGCGTCCCAAGCGGTTCTTCGGAGCCGCCCGCAACGTCGAGGAGGGAGGATCGCTGACGATCCTGGCGACGGCGCTCATCGACACGGGATCGCGAATGGACGACGTGATCTTCGAGGAGTTCAAGGGGACCGGGAACATGGAGCTGCACCTGGACCGCAAGCTTGCCGACCGGAGGGTCTTCCCCGCGATCGAGCTTTCCCGGTCGGGGACGCGCAAGGAAGAGCTGCTGCTGAGCAAGAAGGAACTCGACCGCACCTGGGTGCTGCGGAAGGTCCTCAACCAGCTCTCGCCGGTCGAGGCCATGGAACTGCTGATCGATCGGATGGGGAAGTCGAAAAGAAACGAGGAGTTTCTCGATTCGATGAGCGGCTAGTGTCCCGTCTCAGAAGTGTCTTGAGCACCAGGGGCGCCGATGAGCCCCGCCCGCAAGACGCGACGGGCAGTGCAACCATCGGACCGCGGCTTTGCCCCGCCCGAAAAGTGGCTTAAAATAAGTGATTCTCACTGAAAGCCACCCGGGCCGTCCTCAGCGCGCCCGGCTGTGCACAGAGGAGCAAGAAATGAAGCCGAAGATCCATCCCGCGTATCACGAGATCGCCGTCGTCTGCGCCTGCGGGGAGACTTTCAAGACGCGTTCCACCGCTGCCGGCAAGGAGTTGCGTGCCGAGATCTGCTCGAAGTGCCATCCATTTTTCACAGGGCGGCAGAAGCTTATCGATACGGCGGGACGGGTTGAGAGGTTCCAGAGGAAGTACGGGAAACGCAAGACGGCCGAGCCGGAGCAGGCCGCGGAGAGAGATCAGTCCGCTGGGCCGGAGCAGGTCGCGGGCCAGTGAACGCCAGAGTGATCAGACCGCCGTTGGAGATCCTGGAGGTCGTGTGAACAGCTTCAAGCTCGTGATCATCCGTGCGATGCGCCTGCTGCTTCTTCAGGAGGATGTGCTCTTGGGAGGCCAGGCGGTCCTCGAAGGGGTGATGATGCGCTCGCCCCGCTCGATGGCCGTCGCCGTTCGCCGACCGGACGGACGGATCGCCGTCTTCCGCCAAAGAATCGCCGCGCTTGCCGACATGCACCCGGTCCTCCGCTGGCCCGTCGTGAGGGGGGCCGTCGTGATGATCCAGGCGCTGGTCCTCGGCTTCCGCTCGTTGAACTTCTCGGCGGAGGCCGCTTTCGAGGCCCTTCGTGGCGGCTCCGATGGCCCTGTCGCTACGCCGGAGGCGGCCGGAGCTGCGCCGGAGGCGGCCGCCCCATCCCGGGCGGAGACCGCCGCCGGGACCGGGGCCATCATCGGATCGCTCGCCGTCGCCCTCGCCCTCGGATTCGGGTTGTTCTTCCTGCTCCCGCTGGCTCTGACGCAGCTTCTGCGGGCCTTCGTCCCCGCCCTCGCGAACAGCATCGCATTCAACCTGGTGGACGGGCTGATCCGGATCGCCATCTTCCTCCTTTACATCTTCGGGATCTCCCTGCTGCGCGACATCCATCGCGTGTTCGAGTACCACGGTGCGGAGCACAAGACGGTCCACGCCCACGAGGCCCACACTGCCCTGACCGTCGAGAACGTGCGCGCGCGCTCCCGCCTGCACCCTCGCTGCGGGACCTCGTTCCTGCTGGTGGTGATGGTCGTCTCGATCCTCGTCTTCTCGTTCCTTCCCGCGAACCGACCTTTCTACCTGATGATCTTCCCGCGTCTCGCCATGGTCCCGCTGATCGCCGGGCTATCCTTCGAGGTCATCCGGCTCAGCGCGCGCCGCCTGAAGAATCCGGTGTGCAGGGCGATGGTCCAGCCGGGTCTCTGGCTGCAGCGGATCACGACGCAGGAACCCTCCGATGACCAGATCGCTGTCGCCATCCGGGCGCTGGAAGAGGCGCTCGCCATGGAGGCCGGCGGAGGTCCGGAGGTGGTACCCGCGTAAGCACACCAGGGTTCCAGGAAGCACCGATGATCGAGAAGCTTCAGGAGCTGGAGCGCCGCTACGAGGAGCTGTCCGCGCAGATGGCAGACCCCCTGGTGCTCGCCGACGCGCCTCGATACCGCGAGCTGGCCAGGAGTTACGCCGACATCGAACCTGTCGTCAGGAAGTACCGGCAATGGCGGAAGATCGAAACCCGGCGCGACGAGGCGCGCATGATGGCCCGCGAGGACGCAGACGAGCAGATCCGTTCGCTGGCCCGCGAGGAGGAGTCGGAGGCGGGGGAGCAGCTCGCGGCTATTGAGCAGGAACTGCGCCGCCTGCTCACCCCGCGCGATCCCAACGACGAGAAAAACGTCATCCTCGAGGTCCGCGCAGGCACCGGCGGGGACGAGGCCAGCCTGTTCGCCGCGGAGATCTTCAGGATGTATTCCCGCTACGCCGAGAAGCGAGGCTGGAGAATCGAGCCCTTGACGCTGCACACGACGGGGGTCGGCGGGGTCAAGGAAGCCATCGCGCTTGTCTCGGGCGATCGGGTCTACAGCCGGCTGAAGTACGAGTCGGGGGTGCACCGAGTCCAGCGGGTGCCGGAGACGGAGGCCTCCGGCCGCATCCATACCTCCGCCGTGACCGTGGCCGTTCTTCCCGAGGCTGGGGAGGTCGAGCTCGAGATCGATGAGGCCAAGGAGCTGCGCATCGACACCTTCTGCTCTTCGGGCCCCGGTGGTCAGTCCGTCAACACGACCTACTCGGCCGTGCGCGTGACGCACCTGCCGACCGGCCTCGTCGTCACCTGCCAGGACGAGAAATCCTGGCACAAGAACAAAGCGAAGGCCTTGAAGGTGCTGCGCTCGCGCCTGCTGGACATCAAGCGCCGCGAGCAGCAGGAGGCCCTGGCGAAGGAGCGGCGGGGGATGGTTGGCACGGGAGACCGTAGCGAGAAGATCCGCACCTACAATTTCCCCCAGAATCGGGTCACGGACCATCGTATCGGCCTGACGATCCACCAACTGGAAACGGTGCTGGATGGAGCGCTCGACGAGTTTCTCGACTCTCTGGAAACCCACTATCAGGCCGAACGCCTCAGGGAAGAGACCAGGGTTTAAGTGCCGAGGTCGGAGATTTAGGGCTAGCCTTCTGGATACGACAGTCGCCGGAGCGATCCGCGAGGGGGAGGCTTTCCTCGCTGGATTCGGCATCCCCTCGCCGCGGCTCGACGCCGAAGTCCTCCTCGCCTTCGCTCTCCAGACGCGTCGCGACGTGCTTCCCGCCCGCTTCCAGGACGATGTCGAAACGAAGATGCTGGAGCGGTATAGGCATCTGCTGGCGCTGCGGGGCGAGCGTCGGGTTCCGATCCAGTACATCACCGGTGTTCAGGAGTTCTGCTCTCTGGAGTTTCAGGTGGACCGGCGAGTGCTGATCCCGCGCCCCGAGACGGAGCTTCTCGTCGAGGAGCTGCTCGCGTTCCGCGGACGGGAGCGGCAGGCCGGCCGGCCGTTGGAGTTGATCGCCGATGTGGGCACGGGGTCCGGTTGCGTTGCCGTCGCCGCCGCTGTCTTCGCTCCCGAGGTGCGGATCGTTGCGATCGATATCTCCGAACCGGCGCTGCGCCTCGCCGCCTCCAACGCCGCCCGCCATAGCGTCTCTGGCCGCGTGCGCGGCGTTGCAGGGGACCTCCTGCAATCCCTCAGGGTTTCGCGGCGGCTGGACGCCGTTCTCTGCAATCCCCCCTATGTCTCGGAAGGGGAGCTGGCGGGCCTTCAGGCCGAGGTCCGCACCCACGAGCCTCTGGGGGCCGCCTCTGGAGCGAGGTCTTCTTCAGAGAGGATTTCCAGGGGTTCCCCCGTGTGCTGTCGGCGCGGAGGAGTGGGGAGGTAGCCCCTTGCTGACCGTGGACGAGGCGCTCGATCGGGTGCTCGCAGCCGCCGAGCCGCTCGCGGTGGAGGAGGTCCCTTTCCGGGAAGCGCTAGGCCGGGCGCTCTGCCGCGACATCGTCGCGGGGGAGGACCTGCCCCCATTCGATCGCTCGGCAATGGACGGCTACGCGGTGAGGGTCGCCGACGGCACGGCGGGGGCGGTGCTCGAGGTCGTGGGGGAGGTCCCCGCTGGCCGTCCTGGCAACGTCCCTGTCGGATCCGGCCAGGCGGTCCGGATCATGACGGGGGCGCCGATTCCCCCCGGCGCCGATGCTGTCCAGATGGTGGAATTGACCGAGGCGCTCGACGGGGGGCGGAGAGTCAGGCTCGTCAGGCCTGTTGCCGAGGGTGAGAACATCCGACGTCGCGGCGAGGACCTGCGGCAGGGAACAGTGGTCCTGTGCGCGGGATCGCCGATCCGCTCCACCGAGACCGCCCTGCTCGCAAGCCTGGGGATCGTGCATGTCCCCGTGCGCCGTGCGCCTCGAGTGGCCTTGCTGTCGACAGGCGACGAGATCGTCGAGCCGGAGCGTTCGCCGCTTTCGCACCAGATACGCAACAGCAACGCCTACGCCATCGAGACGATCCTGCGCGATCTCGGCCTGCCAAGCGAGTACCTCGGCATAGCCGCGGACAGCCGCGAGGCCCTGGCCGGCTCGATCCGTAGGGGGCTCCGCTCCGACATGCTCTGTCTCACTGGCGGCGTCTCGGTGGGAGGGTACGATCTGGTCGCCGAGGCGTTGAGAGGAGAAGGGGTCGAGATCATCTTCCATCGCGTCGCTGTGAAGCCGGGAAAGCCGCTGCTTGTCGGCCGGCGGGAGCGGACGCTGGTCTTCGGCCTTCCGGGCAACCCGCTATCATCGGTATGCGATTTCGCCCTGTTCGCCGTGCCGGCTTTGAGGAAGATGCTCGGCTGGGCTGATCCGCGCCATCAGGAGGTCGCCGGAATCCTGGAAGGAGAGGTCCGGCAGAAACCGGGGCGCGAGTGGTACTGCCTCGCACGGGCTGTCTGGCGCGACGGTGCCTACCGCGTCGAACCGGTGCCCTCGATGGGCTCCGCCGACATCGTCGCCGCCTGCAAGGCCAACTGCTTCGCCGTGGTTCCGGCCGAGACCGCCTTGCTGCCCGCGGGTTCATCCGTCAGGCTGCTGCTCTGGGGGAAGGGGTTCTGAGTGCCCCATTTCACGACCTTCGCCTGAAAGCACTCCTTACTCCCTGGTCTCGTTGGACGATATGTCGGAGACACAGCAGGAGGACGATCGGAGGATCTCGACGCACGTGCCAAGGCAGTCCGAGCAGATTCTGTGCTGACCTTCAGCAAGAACAACGGTGCGCCCG
>QHYA01000210.1 GCA_003223995.1 Acidobacteriota bacterium
CGATCACCCCCAGCAGCACTCCGACCGCCCCTCCCACCACCGATAGGATCACCGCTTCGAGCAGGAACTGGGCCAAAACGTGCCGCCCCTTCGCGCCGATGGCCATCCGCACACCGATCTCGCGGGTGCGCTCCGTCACGGACACCAGCATGATGTTCATGATCCCGATGCCGCCGACGAGCAGCGAGATTGCCGCGACGGAGCCGAGAAGGATCGACAGGGTCCTGCTGCTCTGCTCCGCCATGGAGGCGATCTCCTCCTGGGAACGCATCATGAAGTCATCTTCCTGAGCGGGGCCAAGGCGGTGCCTTTGCCGGAGCAGGGCCCGGATTTCCTGCTGCGCCAGGGAAACAGCCTCCGGGGACAGGGCCGAGACATAGATGATCGAGAGCTTGATCTTTCCGATGAGACGTTTCATCACGGTCGTGTAGGGAGCGGCGAGCAGATCGTCCTGATCCTGCCCCATCACGTTCCCCCCTTTCTTTTCCAGCACACCGACGATCTTGAAGGGGACGTTCTTGATGCGGACCATCTTCCCCAGGGCGCCTCCCTGCGGGAAAAGGCTGTCCGCCACTGTCCTCCCCAGCACGCAAACCTTCGAGGCGCCCTTGACGTCCTCCTCCGTGAAGAAACTCCCCTCCTCCACGTTCCAGGTGCGGATGAAGGGCCAGTCGACCCCCACTCCATACACCGTGGTGCCCCAGTTCAGCTCGCCAGCCACGACCTGCGCGGCCGTTCTGATCCCCGGTGAGACGTAACTCACCGAGGGGCACTCCGTCCCGATGGCGTTGGCGTCGTCCTCCGTCAAGTTGGACTGGCCCGTGTAGATGCGCGCCCCCGACTGTGTCACCGCCCCGGGGAACACCATGATGAAGTTGCTCCCGAGCGATGTGATCGACGACTGGATCGTTCGCGAGGCCCCCGAACCGATGGACACCATCGCAATGACGCAACCGACACCGATCACGATCCCGAGCATCGTGAGCGATGATCGGAGCTTGTTTCGCAGGAGCGTCTTGAGCCCCACCTTCAGGATGCTCCCCGTCCGAATCAGGACGATCCTCATCGCATCGGCCCTCCCCCCATGACCCTCTCGCGGGCCGCAATGGGGCGCTGCTCGAGCGGCTCGTCGCTGACGATCCGCCCGTCGAGCATGTGGAGGATCCGCCGGGCGTGCCTGGCGATGTCCGGCTCGTGCGTGATGAGAAGCACGGTCTTACCCTGCTCGTTGAGCTGCTGGAAAAGGCCGATCACCTCCTCTGAAGTCCGCGAGTCCAGGTTGCCCGTCGGCTCGTCGGCGAGCAGCAGGGGCGGGTCGGTGATCAGGGCTCGGGCGATGGCGACCCGCTGCTGCTCGCCCCCCGACATCTGCGAGGGGTAATGAGCCTCCCGGCCGGAAAGACCCACGCGGGCCAGGGCCCTGCGCGCGCGCTCGATGCGATCCTTCGCGCCGAGAGGCTCCCTCCCATAGAGAAGCGGCAGCTCCACATTCTCGAGGGCCGAGGTCCGGGGAAGCAGGTTGAAGTTCTGGAAGACGAAGCCGATCCTGGCATTCCGGACTTCCGCCCGCTCGTCGGCGCCGAGCTCCGAGACATCGGTTCCATCGAGGACGTAGCGGCCCGAGGTTGGCCGGTCGAGACAGCCGAGAACGTTCATGAACGTCGATTTCCCCGAGCCCGACGGCCCCATCACGGCCACGAACTCCCCCTTGCGAACAGCCAGCTCCACACGATCCAGCGCGCGCACCTCGACATCGCCCATCCTGTAGATCTTGACGAGGCCATAGGTCTCGATGAGGGGTGGACTCAAAACATCCTTCCTCCCGGGAACCGCGAGGAGGAATCGGCCTTCGTCGTCGCGAGCCCCGTCGTGATCCTGTCCCCCTCCTTGATCTCACCCTCCAGCACCTCCGTGTACATCCCGTCGGAGATGCCCGTGCGGATCGAGACGGGTTTCAGCTCTTCCGCGCCGACGAGCAGATAGACGTTTTGCGTTCCCCTCTCCCCGCGCCCTGCCGCACTGTGGCCAGGGACGCTGACATTGCCGTTGCTGGCTCCCGTGCGGGCCGCCACGGGGGGCCGGGAGCGCAGTGCCGCGCTCTGGCCAGGGGCGCTGGCACTGCCGCTGCCGGTTTGCGCTGTAGCCGCCTCCTCGGGGGGGCGGAAGCGCAGGGCTGCGCTCGGAACCCGCAGGACATTGTGGACACGGGCCACCTCGATCGCGACGTTGGCCGCCATCTGAGGGCGAAGCTTCCCTTCGGGGTTGTCCACCTGGATGATGACCGGATAGGTGATAACGTTCTGGCTGATCGTGGCATTCAGGCGGATCTGGGAAATGCGCCCCCGAAACTCCTTGTCGGGATAGGCGTCCACGGTGAACTTGGTGTGCTGGCCGACACGCACCCTGCCGATGTCGGACTGATCCACATCGGCCTGCACCTGCATCTTCGTCAGGTCCTGGGCGATCGTGAAGAGAGTCGGAGCCTGGAAGGAGGCGGCGACGGTCTGCCCGACGTCGAACTGCCGGGCGACGACGACCCCATCGATGGGAGAGACGATCTTCGTGTACCTGAGGTTGGTCTCCGCCTGATCCAGCGCCGCCTGGGACTGTCGGACTTCGGCCACAGCCTCGTCGTAGGCTGCCTTGGCGGCATCAAAGTCCGCTTGCGGGGCGAGGTTGTCGGCGAGCAGGCGCTGCTGGCGGTGCAAGTTGATCTCGGCGTTGCGCATCTGGACCTCTTTCTGGAGGAGGTCCGCTTTGTGCTGCTCGACGGCGGCCTGGAAAGGAGTGGGGTCGATTTCGGCCAGAAGCTGGCCTTGCTTGACCGGACTGTTGAAGTCGGCATGGAGACGGGAGATGATCCCGGAAACCTGACTCCCCACCAGGACCGTGGTGACTGCCGAGAGGGTCCCCGTGGCGGTCACGGAGGCGACGATGTCGCCCCGCCCCACATTCTCCGTGCGGTACTTCTCTTCGGCCTGCCGCCCCGCACGCTGCACGAGGAACCCCGCAGCGGCCGCGATCGCACCCAGAACCGCGAGCAGCACGAGCCAGCGGCGAACCCTGACCGCGATCGAAGGCTTGAGGTTTGAAACCTCTTCCGGTTGCATGGAAATGACCCGGCGCCGAATTGCACAGGCGTCGAGGACAAGGTATCAGCAGATGTGCTTGCGCGCTACTGGCCCGGGCCAACGTTTCCGCATGCTGCAACGGCTGTCCGGTAGCGACCGGCGAAGATCCTCCCCGCCTGCGATGGGAAGGCGAGGTCCTCGGTCATTCCGACGTGGTGGGATCGATGATCTCCCGCACTTGCGAGATGCGGTTTGCTGGAAAGCCGCCCTGGCGCGCGTGTTCGTGCACGGCCTCTTGATTCGGCGCAATGTACACGCAGTACACCTTGTCGTCCGTCACGTAGCTCTGAACCCACTGAATCTGAGACCCCATCTGGCGCAGCACGCTGCACGACTTCTTCGACATGGCCTGCAGATCCTGTGGCGTCAAATTCCCCGCACCTGGGAACTCCCTCTCGATCACGTACTTGGGCATGAGCCTCCTCCCTTCCTCTTGTGAATTGCTCGTCCCGCTCCGCGCTCGTTGCTCGCCATCCAGGGCCCTTCGATCACTGCTTGACGAGGTCGTGCAGGGCTTTCCGCACATCCTCGATTTTCACCTGATGGTCGGGCTCCTTCCAGAGCACCGTCCCGTCGGCCGAGCGGATCACGAGCCCATGTGACTTGAAGCCGAGCTTCTTGACCGTTTCCAGCGCCTCCGGCGTAGTGGCGTCAATGTTTCGAGCCTTGACCTTTCCCGGGAACTCCTGCTCGAGCCCGCTCACGGCGGGCATGACCCTGGCGCAGATCGGTCAGCCGGGAAGGTAGTAATAAACCACCTCCAGCCGTTCGGCCTTGGCAGCGCCTTCCGGAGATGCTCCCTCGGCGGCCGCCATCGAACCCCGATGACCTATCACGGCCAGGATGAGAAAGGCCGCGACCGCGAGCCGTTCGAGCCTTTTCATCCCTGCGTCCCTCCGAGACGGGTCATCCGTCCCTCCGAACGGCAGTTTACAGCTTCGCTCGCGCACACGCAGCCGGATTGACTGAGCATCCGTGCCCCAGAATTCCACTCACGGGCCGGTGATCGGCACCTGGTGGAAGTTGGGAACCGGCACACCGCTGGCGTTCACGACCCAGTTCGTGGCTGGATTGCGCGAGAAGCCATAGCTGAGGGTACCGTTTCCCCGGATGCGGCTCGCGAGCTGGAGCGTCACCGTGTTGCCCGATGTCGAGACCGACGTGACAGACACGGGCGCCCCGTCGTCGTACGCGAGGAACGGAGCCGTCTCCCCGCCGGAAACGGGCGCGTCATAGACGATATCGACGGACTTACGGTGGAAGTCCTGGAACCGGACCGACGTCTGGCGTGCACCGGCGTCGATCGGCTGGCCGTAGATCAGCTCTCGCGCTGCCACGGCGAACCGGGCGCCCACAGCCTTGTATCCGGCCACGGTCAGGTGAACGGTGTCCGCTCGAGGCTGGTCCATCGTCGTGATGAGCGCGGTACGACTGTCCTGTGTCTCCTGCTCGCGCTGGGCCTCCTTGATAGCCAGCCAGGATGCCAGATCGGACGTCTGGTCTGTCGCGAGCTGGGCATTGAGCAAGTACAGGTCCGGATTGCTGAGATCCTCGCGGTACTCCGAGAGCAGCCGCTTCAGGTCGTTGAGGTACTGGCTCGTCGTGCGTCCGACATCGCTCTCTCCCTGGTACCAGAGGAATCCCTTGATCGGCGCCGCGTAGTTCTGCACGAGCCCCCTGTAGAGGAGCGATCCGTAGAGTGTTGCCCGGTTGTCGTGATCCGAGGCGTCGCGCTGCCACTGGCTGTAGAGGTTCGTCCCTCCCAGCGGGCCGACAATGACACCGATGGGGACCCCCGTGGCGAGGAAGGTGTCCTTGGCGAAGCGCAGCATCAGGGAGTGCTGGGGGCTCTCCGCCGAGACGGCGTCCACCTGATCGACGCCGGAATCCATCGGCTCTGAGGCTTGCTTCCAGTTGTAGTCGTTTCCGAAGAGATGGGCCTGCTCCATCGGCGTCTCGGCGTTGGCCAGCGTGCCGGAGTAGCCCGACATGTTGCTCTGCCCGCCCGAGATGAAGACATCCCCCACCGCCACGTGGCTGAGCACGTCGGCACCGAGGATCGCGGAGTCCGAGACGCGGACCAGCCGTGCTTCGACCTCGTAGTCGCCACCGGTCGGAACTCCGGTGACGGCGAAGGTCCCCGGCTGGGACATGCCCGGGGGTAGATCGAGGGCATGGTCGGAGTAATCGTGACCGGGCAGGACGGCCGACGTGTCGCTCTCGACGACCCTCGCCTCGAGACGGGCGGGCTCCGCGCTGCTGTAGAAGAAGCGCAGCGGAAGGTCAGCGC
>QHYA01000110.1 GCA_003223995.1 Acidobacteriota bacterium
AGACCGCCGCCTTAAACCGCTCGGCCACCCCTCCGACGCGTTGAACCGATGGAGAACGCCTCTGCACGCGCCCACCCGACATTTTCCCGCTGTATCGATGCGAGAGCGAGAGCCGCGCGGTCCTCGTGCGGTCTCTCAGCCCAGCTTCTGGCGGCAGACGGAGGCGCGCCGGCGGTCTTCCGAGATGGCGGCCCACGTCGTGACGATTCTCCCGGCATCATCGAGCCGCTCGAACGCCATGACGACGGCATCGCTCTCGCCGAGGGCCTCGCGAAGCCGCACGGCGGCAGGGTAGGGGGCTCCGACCCCCTTCAGCACGATGACCCTCTCCGGTCCGATCCTCTCCACGTCGATGCCGGCATATTCCGCAATCAGGCGATAGAGATCGCGCTCACCGCCGCCGGCCAGCACCTCGATGGAAGACCACTCGGACAACTTTCGACCCCCGATGACGAGAGAAAATTGTACCACGGCAACGAAGCGCGGCATTCCGGCGCCCTCGGACCCTCGGGCCACGGCCTGTGCTCCGGCCACGGCGAAAACCGCTCCGTAATCGGAGTCAGCGTGGGCTCGCAAGGGGCCAGACGAGCGGAAGGAGCGCCAGCAGCAGAACGAGCAGGATCAGCGTGAGAGGCAGGCCGATCCTGAAGAAGTCGCGAAAACGATAACCTCCCGGAGCCATCACCATGATGTTCACCGGATGACCAAGAGGGGTGAGGAAGGCCATGGAGCTCGCCAAGGCCACGCCCATCGCCATGGCGCGCGGTTGCGCCCCTGACCGCAAAGCGGCCTCGATCGCCAGAGGCGCCACGATCGCCGCCGCGGCGGCTCCATGCATCGTCTGGGTCAGAAGCACCGCCAGCAGCGTCAATCCGCCCAGGATCGCGACGGGCCCGGCAAGGGCCTGCAGGCCCATGACCTTCCCCACGAGCAGCCCCGCTGTACCCGATTTCGACAGCGCAGTGCCGACCGGCAGCATCCCCGCCACGAGGAAAACGCTCTTCCAGTCGATCGCCGTATAGGCCTCATCCATCGTCAGAACCTTCCCAAGCACCATCCCGAGCGCGCCGGCCAGCATGATCTCGCCGAGGGAATCGGGGTTCAGCGCTGCCAGCATCAAGGTCAACGCCAGGATCCCCACGGCCAGCCAGCCCCGGCCCGCAACGAGCGCCGCCTCTTCGACATCGGGACTCAACAGGATCAGGTCCCGCTCGGTGCGCAGCACCCGCAGCCGCTGTCGTGGTCCCTGCAGCAGCAACCCGTCTCCGAACTCGAGCGGCCGGTCGGCCAGCTCCGTGCGGAGCTGCTGGTCGGCTCTCCAGATCGCGAGGACGCTCATGCCGAACTTCTCGCGGAACTGCGACTCGCGCAGGGTTCTCCCGATCAGCGTCGAGCGGGGCGAGAGCATGGCCTCGACGACGACAGTGGTCGGGGATTCGAGGTCCCGCTCCTGCCACTCACGCGACGGAAGGATCTCGAGGAACGGCGGAATGTCCCGGCGGCGGAACTCCTCGAGGTTCCCCTCGAGCAGCACGATGTCTCCCTGCTTGAAGACGGTCTCGGGAGCCGGAGCCAGGGTCGTCCCGCCCGCCCGTTCGATGGCGACGACGTTGAGACCGTAGATCTCCCGGAAACGGCTCTTGGAGAGAGGCCTGCCGATCAGCCTCGATCCGGAAGGGACGCGCGCCCGGAACAGCCGCTCTCCGAGCCGGTAGAGTGTCACGAGGTCGGCCTCCGCGGCGATGGCGGCGGCGCTTTCGGAGGGAGACTCCGACGGGAGCAGACGCCTTCCCCATACGGACATGTAGAGGACGCCCGCGGCCATCAGCGGCAGCCCCAACGGGGCGAAATCGAGAAGCCCGTAGCCGCTGTATCCCTGGCTTCGCAGCAGGCTGCTGACGACGATGTTCGTCGTCGTCAGGAGCGTCGCCATGCCGCCCAGGATCGTGCCAAAGGCGAGAGGCATGAGCACACGGGCGGAGGAGACTCCCGCCTTGCGCGCCGCTCCGGAGGCCGCGGGCAGCAGCAGCGTGGCGGCCGCGAGGTTGTTCATGAACAGCGACAGCAGCGCAGCCGAGATCATGACCGCCGTCACGAGCCGTCCCTCGCTCGGACCGCAGAGGCGCAGCAGGAGATTGCCGGCCTGCTCGGCCACGCCGGTCCGTTGCAATCCCTCGGCCAGAATGAAGATCGCGATCAGCGTGATGAAGGTGGAGCGGCTGAAGCCTGAGAAGGCTTCCTGGGCGGTGAGGATTCCCGTGGCGCTGAAGGCGATGACGACAAGCAGCGCGACGATGTCCGCGCGCAGCCGCTCGCTCATCATCAACGCCACCGCCCCGGCCAGAAGGGCGAGCGTGAGGATCTGCTGGCTGCTCACGGGGCGGACCCGGAGGGGTTACTCGCCTTCCGTCTTGCTGTATTCGGGATGGCCGAGGCCCCCAGCGCGCTGCTCGAAGCGGCTGGCAAGGGCGCCGAACCGGTTCACCGACTCGGCCTTGTCCACGGCGAGGATGTGTCCGTCGAGGGCCTCCTCGATGGTCCTGCCGGTGCCGATGGCCTCCAGCACCCCGACGGCGGGTGCGCGCACCTGGCGGCGGGGGGACTGGAAGAAGACGACCTCCTCGGGGGTGGCGCGGACCTCGAACACCTTCCCCTGGTAGACGGTCTGGTAGAGCACCTCGGTGGCGTTGCCCTCCTCGTCGTAATCCGAGCAGGTCTTCGTCCACTGTCGCACGACTCCCCTCCCCTTGGTCGTCATCGTCTCTTCCTCCCGGGACCTCGAGGCGAGCGAGGCCCTCCCGCGACTAGGCCACCCTGCGGATGGTCTCCAGCCCGCCGGCATACGGCCGGAGCGCCGCCGGCACCACGACCGAACCGTCGGCCTGCTGGTTGTTCTCGAGGATCGCCACGAGCGTGCGGCCCACGGCAAGCCCCGAGCCGTTCAATGTGTGCGCGTATTCCGGCTTTGCCCCCTTCTCGGGCCTGCAGCGGATGCCGGCCCGCCGCGCCTGATACGCCTCGCAGTTGCTGCACGAGGAGATCTCCCGGTACGCCCCCTGTCCGGGAAGCCACACCTCGAGGTCGTAGGTCTTCGCGGCGGAGAAGCCCATGTCGCCCGTGCACAGGGTCACGACCCGGTAAGGCAGCTCCAGCCGGCGGAGGACCTCCTCCGCATTGGAGGTGAGCCTTTCCAGTTCTTCGTAGGAGCGCTGGGGCTCGGAGATCGCGACCAGCTCCACCTTGTTGAACTGGTGAAGCCGGATCAACCCGCGCACGTCCTTTCCATAGGATCCGGCCTCGCTGCGGAAGCAGGGGGTGTAGGCGGTGAGACGAAGGGGAAGCTCCTCGCGCTCGAGGATCTCCCCCGAGCGCAGGTTCGTCAGCGGAACCTCGGCCGTGGGGATCAGATGAAGGTCGTGCCCTTCGACGTGAAACAGGTCGTCTCGGAACCTGGGAAGCTGCCCGGTTCCGAACAGAGCAGCGGAGTTGACGAGGAACGGCGGGATCACCTCCAGGTAACCATGCTCGCGCGTGTGCAGGTCGAGCATGAAGCCGATCAGGGCGCGCTCCAGCAACGCGCCCGCCCCGCGTATCACGGCGAAGCGGGCGCCGCTGATCTTTGCCGCTCGCTGGAGGTCGAGGATGCCAAGCTCCTCCCCCAGCTCGACATGATGGCGCGGAGTGAAAGCAAAGCGCCTTGGCTCCCCCCAGACGCGCACGACCTGGTTGTCGGAGCAGTCCTTCCCGACCGGCACGCTCGGATGCGGAATGTTGGGGATCTCGTGCAGGAGAGAGCTGATGGACTGCTCGATCACACCCAGCTCGCCGTCGAGCTGCTTGATGCGATCGTTCAGCTCCCGCACGTCCTTCTTGCGCGCTTCGGCCTCCGGCTTGCGGCCATCCTTCACCAGGCGGCCGATCTGCTCCGAAGCGAGATTCTTGGCATGCTTGAGCTTCTCCGACTCGGCGATCAATCGGCGTCTGTCCACGTCGAGCCGGGCGAGCTCATCCAGGGGCATTTCCATCCCGCGGTCGCGAAGCCTCCGCGAGACCGCCTCCAGGTTGTCACGGAGGATGGCGGGATCCAGCATGGTCCGGGCGCGAAAAGGGGGCTAAGTTTAGGAATCACAGGGGGTTTTGTCAACGCCGCGCTCCGGCCCACGGCGGTTTCGCGTGCTATACTGCGGCCCCTTCCAGGAGGCAATCATGAGGATTCGGAAGGCGGTCTTTCCCGCCGCTGGACTCGGGACCCGGTTCCTGCCCGCGACCAAGGCCCAGCCGAAGGAGATGCTGCCGCTCGTGGACAAGCCGGCGATCCAGTACGTGATCGAGGAGGCTGTCGCCTCCGGCGTCGAGACCGTGATCATCGTCACCGGTCGCGGGAAGAACGCGATCGAGGACCACTTCGACGTCGCCTTCGAGCTGGAGAGGACCCTGGAGGAAAGAGGCAAGACCGAGGCGCTGGACGAGATCCGCAGGATCGCGAACCTCGTGCGCGTCTGCTACGTCCGGCAGAAGGAGCCCCTCGGGCTCGGCCATGCCGTCTTGTCGGCGCGGGACCTGGTAGGCGACGAGCCCTTCGCGGTGCTGCTCGGGGATGACATCATCGAATCTAAAGTCCCTTGTTTGAAACAACTCATGAGCATCTATGACGAGCACCGCTGTTCGATCATCGCCGTCGAGCGGATCGACCGCACTCGGACGAAGGACTACGGCGTTGTGGGGGTAGCCCCCCTGCAGTCGAGCGGAAAGCCGCCCGCCGGACAGGGGGGACGAGAATCGGTCCACGAGGTCAGGGACCTGGTCGAGAAGCCGGAGCCATCGGAAGCCCCCTCCGACCTCGCCATCATCGGCCGGTACATCCTCACTTCGGGCATCTTCGAGCAACTCGAGAGCACAGCGCCGGACAAGTGGGGCGAAATCCAGCTCACCAATGGTCTTCGCTCGCTGCTGCGGAAGGAGAAGATCATGGCCTACGAGTTCGAGGGGAAGCGCTACGACACCGGCAACAAGCTGGGATTTCTCAAGGCGACGGTCGAGTTCGCTCTCCGGCGGGAAGACCTTGGGGAGGAGTTCCGCCGCTACTTGCGGTGCTTGGCGCTTTGAGAGGCTGGCGGCCGCTGCGCCTCTGCGAAAGAGGCATTGGCGAGGCGAGAGAAGCACCTCGTCAGGCGAGAAGAGATGGGCAGGAGCCCCCCGGTCAAGGCCGGGGGGCCGGATTTTTTTGGGCAGGCGCCGTTTCCTGACGACGAAACAGCCGCGAGCTGGAAGGGGTGGCGTATGGCTCATGGTGACAGCGACGGTATCGCGCACC
>QHYA01000041.1 GCA_003223995.1 Acidobacteriota bacterium
GAAGCCCTTCGCCCGCTTGCGAACCTTCACCACGGTGATGCGCCGGGGCGAGACCTCGACCCCCAACGAAGGGACCGGAGGGCGGAACGCGAACGCCGGGCCCGCTCTCGGAAGGCGGGACAGCAGCCTGGACAGGGGCGAGGTCTCGGCCATGTTTCCTCAGTCGACGAAGGTGACCTTGTTGATCTCCCGCAGCGTGGTCTTCCCCTCGAAGACCTTCTCGAGAGCCGACTCGCGCAGGAAGGTCATCCCCTCGTCCTTGGCGGCGCGCTTGATGTCAGCGCCAGGACGCTTTTCGAGGATCATCTCGCGGATTCTGTCGGACATGTCCAGCAGCTCCGCGATCGCCGTCCGGCCGCGGTACCCCGTTCCGTTGCAATCGATGCAGCCCCGCCCATCGTAGAAAGTGAAGTCGCTGTAGGGGCCGTACTCGAGCCCGGACTCCTCGAGGAGGCTGCGGCTTGCCTTGAGGGGACGCTTGCATGAGGCACAGATCAGCCGGACCAGCCTCTGCGCCAGGACGCAGTTGAGGGCCGAGACGAAGTTGTAGGGCTCGACCTTCATGTTCAGGAAGCGGCCCAGGACGTCCACCACGTTGTTGGCGTGGACCGTCGTGAAGACGAGGTGGCCGGTCAGCGCCGACTGGATGGCGATGTTCGCCGTCTCCTCGTCGCGGATCTCCCCGACCATGATCTTGTCCGGGTCGTGGCGCAGGATCGAGCGCAGCCCGCGGGCGAAGGTCAGTCCCTTCTTCTCGTTGACAGGGATCTGGGTGATGCCCGGGAGCTGGTACTCGACCGGATCTTCGATCGTGATGATCTTGTCCTCCTCGTTGCGGATCTCCGAGAGCGCCGCGTACAGGGTGGTGGTCTTGCCCGAGCCGGTCGGCCCGGTCACCAGCACCATCCCGTAGGGTTCGGTGATGAAGCGCCGCAGCCGGTGAAGCTCCCGATCGTTGAACCCGCAGATGTCCAGGGAGAGAGACTTGAAGTCCTCGTTTGCGGACTCCTTGTCGAGAATGCGGATGACCGCGTCCTCTCCGTGCACCGAAGGCATGACGGAGACGCGGAAGTCGATGGCGCGCCCCTTGACTTTGAGCTTGAAGCGACCGTCTTGCGGGACGCGCTTCTCGGAGATGTCCAGCTCGGACATGACCTTGATCCGCGAGATGATCGTCGAGTGGAACTTCTTGTCGATCGGCTCCATCGCCTGATAGAGGACCCCGTCGATCCGGTACTTGATCACGACCTCCCGCTCGCGCGTCTCGACGTGGACGTCCGAGGCCCTTCGCTGGAGCGCGTTGAAGATGGTCGAATCGACGAGCTTGATGATGGGAGACTGGTCCGACGTCAGCTTGTCGATGTTCAGCGTCTCCTCGCCGTCCTCGTCCTCGCCCAAGAGCTGGATCTTGAACTCCTCGGTCGCCTCTTCGAGCACCCTCTGGGAGGATTCGCTCTTCTTCAGGATCTCCTGGATCGCGGTCCGCGTGCCCACCGAGACCTCGATGACCTTCCCCAGGAGCAGCTCCAGCTCGTCGATCATCAGGACGTCGGAAGGATCCGACACGACGATGCTCAGGCGCGAGCCGTCCTGCTTGTACGGAACGAAGTTGTAGCGGAACATCAGGTCCACGGGGATCGAACGGAACAGCTCGTGGTCGATGGTGAACTGATCCAGGTCCACGTACTCGATCCCCAGACGATCGGCCATCCTGCGCGCCTGGATCTCCTCGGTAGTGAACTCGTCCCCCTCCTCCTGGAGGACCAGCGGGGATTCCTCTTGGGCAGTGTGCTCGGCGCCGATGGGGCCGCGTGGCTTCGGGTTCTCTTGCATGAGCTCTTCTCAGAACGAGAACTTCTGGCCTCCGTAAGCCTGCAGCAGCGGGTAGTAGATCGCCAGCAGGATCCCGCCCACTAGCACGGCCATGACGATCAGCACCAGGGGCTCGATGAGCGAGACGATGTTGGTCAGTTGCGCGTCGATCTCCTCGTCGAGGAAGTCCGAGATGGAGTTGAGCATCTCCTCGAGGGCTCCCGTCGATTCCCCGACCTTGATCATCTCCACAGAGATGTTCGAGAACAGCCCCGTCTTCTCCAGCGAGTCCCACAGCGGCTGCCCCTCCTTGACCTTCTGCGCGACCGTCTGGACGTTCCGCGTGAAGACGAGGTTGCCGATGGCCCCTGAGGTGATCTCCAGGGAGGTGACGAGCGGGATGCCTCCGGAGACCAGAGTGGAGAGGGTGCGCGAGAAGCGGCTGATCGCATAGGAGTTCCAGACACGGCCGAGCAAGGGCAGGCGCAGCTTGAGGCGGTCGAGTGCCATGCTCCCCGCCTCGGTCTGCCGCCAGAGGGAGAAGGAGGCGGCGGCGCCGATCACGACCGCAATGATGACGATGATGTTCCCGCGCACGAAGGTGGCGAAGGTCACCAGAATCTGGGTAATGAGGGGGAGGTCCTTGGCGCCGAAGTCCGTATAGAACTTGGCGAAGTTCGGGATCACGAAGTAGATCAGGATGCAGATCAGCACCATGGACAGACACATCAGGATGATCGGATAGATCAGAGCCGAGGTGACCTTGCGACGCAGGCCGAGCAGGGTCTTGACGTAGGCGATGTATCGGCGCAGCACCGTGGCGATCTCCCCCGAGCGCTCTCCCGAGGCCAGCGTCGAGGAGTAGATCTTCGGGAACAGGCCCTGCGCGTTGAAGGCCTCCGAGAGCGCCTCGCCGGCTTTGACACGGTCCCGGATGTCCTCCAGCGCCGCCCGGAACGCGTGGTTCTTCCTTCGTTCGAGGAGGATATCGAGGCTCGCGATGATCGGCAGCCCGGCGCGGATGAGGGCCGAAAGCTCCTGGTTGAAGAGAAGAAACTCCTTGGTGGAGACCTTCGGGCGGAGCGGGGACAGGTTCCGCAGGAGGCGGGCAAGACCGCTCTTGCGACGCACCGAGATGACGAACAGGTCCTTCCGCTCGCAGTCGTGACGGAGGGCGGTCTCGTCCTCGGCGATGATCGTCTCCTCGAGGATATCCCCGCTGGGCGTTCCCAGGCGGCAGGCAAATTCAGGCATCAGTCCACCACCTTGGCCCGGATCGTCAGGAAGAGGGCCTTTTCGCTCTTCTCGCTGCGGGCGGCGACGAGCGTCAGCGCCAGGTTCGGCTGGAGGTTCAGCTTGGTCGAATAGACCTGCCGCCAGATCGGCGGCTGTTGCTCCGCGCGCTTCGCGCTTGAAGCGCTCCCTGAACCGAGCTTCGGGGGCGTTGTCTCCGCGTGGACGTCCTTGCGCACCGTGAACGGATCGATGCGGATCACCCCGTGCTCGTCATCCACCGACTGGATCCCCAGCTCGATGCTGTACGCGCCTGATCGGTCCTCCCCGGCCAGCGTTCGGCTCGTCACCGCCCCTTCCGAGCCGGTGATCGACACCGAGTCGATCCGCTTGCAGTTCTTCCACTTCGTGATATCCGCCAGCACGTCGGTGATCCCGCGGACCTCCTTCGAGAGGCTCTGCTGGCCCCCGGGCTCCTGGCTGCACAGCAGCAGATTGATCGTCACCCCGACGTTGCGAGGGGGCACGTCGAAGGAGCGGATCAGGTCGGTGACGCGGGCCAGCGCTTCCTCCGTGTCCTGCACGATGAGAGTGTGCAGGGCAGGCTGGAGCGTGTAGGAGCCCCGCTCGGACAGGGCGGGCTGGATCAGTTGTGCGACATCTCCGGGATTGCGGTACCGGATCGTGAAGCTCCGGGCGCGAAGCGCGGCAACGGGCCCAGCCGGTGGGCCGGCAGGAGCGGGCTGGGCGACAGAGCCGGACTGCCCCTCCTTGACCGGAGCCGCGGCGCCCTGCTGCCCCGTCAGGACGAGCAGCAACGCTCCGGCCGCTGCGGCGGCCAGAGGGAAGCCGCGGGATCTCACAGGTCCATTCCCTCGTCGAGGATCAACACCAGATCGCTTGGCTCGACCCCGGCGCCAGCCTCAGCGTCGTCACCAATCCGCATGTGCACCACGCGAGCCGTGGGAGAGGCGACTGACTCCACCGGAGCCGGGGTCGGACCGCGCGAAGGATGGACTTGCGACCGCGCCGCCTCGCCGGTCCGGCCAGAGGCGATCCTGGCCGCCGGGGCGGGCCGGGCACCGGCGGCGTGCTGGGCCAGCCCCGGCAGACCCGGGGTCCATCTCGCCGCCACCTGCCAGGAGAGGACGAAAGCCAGCGCGAAGACCGCCGCCAGGGCGAGAGTCGGAGCCAGGCGCTTCGGAGCCAACACGCCGGCGTCGAGCAACCGCCCGAACAGCCCTGTTTCCCGGTCCTGCTGCTCGATGGCCACCCGGAGACGACTGTTGAAACCGGTCCAGTCGGGCTGGGGAGCCTCGCGGGCGGCCAGGGCGAAGAGGAGCGCCGGATCGATCCGGACCGCTTCATCCCGGCACGATGCGCAGTTGCTCAGATGGGCCAGGAACGCATTGCCTGCGGGCGGGGGGAATTCCCCCCCTCGCGCGCCAAGGCGGTCCCGAGCCAGCTCGCAGCTCATGGGGTCCATTGCGGCTCGCTTCCCTCTCTTCCGGACGCCCCCTTCGACCTCAGGGGCGCGGCTTGTCCTTGCTGCGGGGAGGCACGAAGTATTCCGGAAAACGCCGCCGGAGCGCGTCGCGAAGGACGGCGCGCGCCTGGAAGAGGGTGTTGCGCACGGTGGAGGTCGTGACTCCCAGCGAGCGTGCGATCTCCTCTGTCTGGAGCCCATCCACCTCGCGCAAGGTGAAGATCATCCGCTGGCGGTCGGTCAGCTCCCCCGCGACGGTTTCGTAGACTCTTCGCAGCTCCCGGCTCCCGGCCGAATCCGCCGGATTGCCCGCGGTCTGCTCCGCCTGCTCGAGAGGAACCTCCACTCCGCGACCCTGATGCCGCCTGTAGTCGACGGCCAGGTTCACGGTGATGCGGTAGAGCCACGTGTCGAACTTCCTCTCGGGCCTGTAACGGCGGATGACCCGCCAAAGCCTCACGAAAACCAGTTGGGCGACGTCCCGAGCGTCCTCGGCATTCCTGACCACCTGATAGGCCGTCCGGAACACCCGGTCCCGCTTGAGGAGCACCAGCTCCTCGAAGGCATCCAGCTCACCCGCCGCGGACCTCCGGATCAGTTCGGCTTCGTCTGCCATCGCTCGAGCGAGGGGCGTCCGGAGGCTCGCGAGTTCAACTCAATTACGCGGCCTTGTCCCGGAGCGTCTAGCTGAATCCACAACCCCATTCTCCCAGGGAAGCGACGGGCTCCTGACCCGGAAATCGGCTGATCGCCGGCGAGCGCCTGAAGTGTCAGGCCCCGGCCGACAGGGGTAGGGCATGGGAAGCCGGTCAGTTCGCTGGAAAGGACTCAGTGTCGGTTGGAACCCGCCGCCCGTGGCTCAGTGGACGGTAGCGGCTTCATCTGACCGGAGGATTGGGCCGTTTTCCCCTGCCCAACCGAGTGGACCGACTTCCCGTGGGCGACAGCATGAGCCAGAGGGCCCAGATCATGCCGCTCCCTCACCCGGCGGATGATCGGCAAGGCCAGGAAGTACGAAACCGTGCCAGCTACGATCGAGAGCGTCAAGCTTCCGATGAAGAACGGCAGCCATCCCGGCTTCAATGCCCACCAGAGATCCTCGAAGTAGAGCCAGAGGGCCTGGAACGAAAGCAAGTCCTGGAGAACGGGCAGGGGGAGCTGCGGAGGCGCCGATCCGGTCATCCACGATCCGACCAGGGTCGCGAATGTCACGATGGGGACCAGGGTGTACGGGTTGTTGGCGAACGTTCCCCAGATCACAGCCAAACGGTTGAGCTTCAAAGCAAAGGCTAGGGCAAGAGCGATGACCGTATGAAAGCCGATGAAGGGAGAGAAAGCGATCCCGAAGCCCACCGCGAAGGCCAGGGAGGTGCGCTCGGGGGTGTCGTTCGTGTGCAGGAGCCGCCTGGCGAGGACGCGCGATCTTTCCTTCGAGATCCACATTGGGTTTTCGTCCCAGCCGAAGCTCCCGGCCCGGGGAGCTCCCAAGAGCGTGAATGTATCTTGGGAGGCATGCAGGGCGCAACCGGTCGCCTCCCGCCCCTCCCGCCGGGGGTTTACCGCTGCCGGTGATGGGGCCGGAAGTGGTCGAACCCGAGGTGAGGCAGGGAGCGGCGGGCACCCTCCTCGCCACAGAGGACCATCCCGTGCTCGCGAGAAACGACCGTGCCGATCGCGATGAGGTCGCTTCCAACGCTGCGCGCGATCCGGCGGAGCACCGCTTCGGAAGGCCCGGGGCCGCAGAGGAGTAATTCGTAGTCCTCCCCCCCTCCCAGGGCCGCTCGCAGGGCGCCCACAGGGCCAAGGAAGTGGAGAGCGGCAGGATGCAGGGGCACCCTCTGCTCGTCGATCTCGGCTCCAACGCCGCTCGCCCGGCACAAACGCCGCAGATCTATTGCGAGCCCGTCGGAGAGGTCCATCATCGCCGTAGGGACGGAGGAGCGGCCAAAGGCCGCCCCCGCGGCGAGGGGCGGGCGGGGGCGGAGATGCGCCATGACAGCGATGGTCTCGAGGGAATGCTCCAGACGCCCAGCCGAACGGAGGGATGGGGTTTGTCTGTGCTTGAGCGCCGACCGCCAGGGCCTCGCCCCGTTCCGGAGTCTCACCAGGCCCGTGGCTGCGCCTCCCAGAGGGCCGGTGACGTAGATGCGGTCGCCCGGCCGGGCGCCGCTGCGGCGGATCGGCCTCTTCCCCGCGAGACGGCCCACGACCACCACATCGAGCATGAGCTTGGTCTTGGAGGAAGACAGGTCCCCTCCGAGCAGCGGGATGCCGATCTCCCGCGCTTCCTCGTGAAAGGAGGCCAGGATCGCGTCCGTCAGTCGCCCGGGAGTACGAGCGGGGATGGCAAAAGACAGCAGGCACGCCAGCGGTGCTCCCCCCATGGCGCCAATGTCGCTCGCGGCGGCCGCCAGGGCTTTCCGGCCAATGAAAAGAGCCGGGGTGTACCGCAGGTCAAAATGGATCCCTTCGACAAAGAGATCCGTCGAGATCAGGACCGGCGAGGCAGCCGGCCAGGGAAGCTGCGCCGCGTCGTCCCCGATGCCGAGCGATCCACGCGGGGGGCGTGCACCGGCCCAGCGGCGGGCGATCCGCTCCAGCAGTTCCTCTTCGCCGCTGACGTCTTCATTCGCAACGCGTTCCCTGGCCCTCACGAGCTACCGACGGGAGCCGGGATGTCCGCCGGCAGCCGGCTCGGCGCACCGCCTTCCCCCGGGATCTGCGGAGTCCGGCCGGCCGGGCGCTCCCCCAGCACTCCCCTTTCCGCCAAGGCCGCCGAGAGGACCTCCGAGATGTGGTTGACGAAGAGAAACCGCAGGTCGCGCCGGGCCGCGGAGGGGAGGTCCCCGAGGCTCATCCTGTTCGCCTCCGGCAGTAGCACCATACGCACCTTCGCTCGGTGGGCGGCCAGGATCTTCTCCTTGAGCCCCCCGACCGGCAGCACGTTGCCGCGGAGCGTGATTTCCCCCGTCATCGCGATCTCACGACGCACCGGCCTGCCGGTAAAGGCGGAGACCATGGCGCAAGCCATGGTGATCCCAGCGGAGGGGCCGTCCTTCGGGATCGCTCCCTCCGGAAGGTGGACGTGCACGTCCGTCCGTGAGAAGTAGTCGTCGGGGATGCCGTAATCGCCGGAGTGCGAGCGCGCGAAGGACAGGGCCGCCTGGGCCGACTCCTTCATGACCTCTCCGAGATGCCCGGTCAAGATGAGATTCCCCTTGCCCGGCATCGTCGTGGCCTCGACGAACAGCACGTCTCCTCCGGTCGCCGTCCATGCCAGGCCTGTCGCCACTCCGATCTGGTCCATGACGAGGGACTCCTCGGCTGTGGGCGGGGGCGGGCCGAGAAGCGCCTCCAGCTTGCCCGCCGTGATCTTCGACAGCCCCTTCTTCCCCTCGGCAACCTCACGGGCAACCTTCCGGCAGACGGACGCAATGTTCCGTTCGAGATTGCGAAGTCCCGCTTCGCGGGTATATCGGGCGATCAGGGCTCGCACCGCCGCCGGGGTGAAGTTGATTCTGCGGGGAGTCAGGCCGTTCTCCTCGATCTGTTTGGCGATGATGTGACGGTAAGCGATCTGGATCTTCTCCTCCTCGGTGTAGCCGGAGAGCTGGATGACTTCCATCCGGTCGCGAAAAGCCGGATGGATCGGATCGAGCAGGTTCGCCGTGGCCACGAACAGCACGCCGGAGAGATCGAAGGGTATGCCGAGGTAATGGTCGCGGAAGGAGTTGTTCTGCTCCGGATCGAGCACCTCGAGCAGGGCCGAGGAGGGATCGCCCCTGTAATCCATCCCCAGCTTGTCCACCTCATCCAGCATGAAAACCGGATTCGAGGTTCCCCCCTGCTGGATCCCCTGGATGATCCGCCCCGGCATCGCCCCCACATAGGTCCGCCTGTGGCCGCGGATCTCCGCTTCGTCCCGCACCCCCCCGAGTGAGACGCGAACGAAGGAACGACCGAGAGCCCGGGCGATGGAGCGGCCCAGGGATGTCTTGCCGACACCCGGGGGGCCGACAAAACAGAGGATCGGCCCCTTCATCTTCGGCTTGAGCTTCCGGACCGCCAGGTATTCCAGCAGCCTCTCTTTGATCTTCTCCAGCCCGTAGTGGTCCTCGTCGAGGATCGCCCTCGCCTTGCGCAGGTCGAGGTTGTCCTTGGTTTCCTTCGACCAGGGAAGCCCCACCAGGATGTCGAGGTAGTTACGGAGGGTCGCCGTCTCTGCGGAGTCCGGGTGCATCCGTTCGAGCCGCTTGAGCTGCTTCTCCAGCTCATCCTTGGCGTGGACAGGCATGTTCGCCTCGGAGCCGCGCCGGCGGAGCTGCTCGATCTCGTCGGCCAGCTCGTTGCCTTCGCCCAGCTCGTGCTGGATGGCCTTCATCTGCTGGCGCAGGTAGTACTCTCGCTGCGACTTGTCGATCTCGTCGCGGGCCAGCGTGTCGATCTCCTGCTGCATGGTCACCAGGTCGATCTCTCTCTTAAGCAGCTCCGAGACCCGCCGCAGCCGGGCCATCGGCTCCGGGATCTCGAGCACCTGCTGTGCCTCTTCGGTCTTGAGATCGAGGTTCGAAGCGGTCAGATCGGCCAGACGGCCGGGATTCTCGAGGTTGCTCGCGATGACCATGACCTCCGACGGGATCGTCTTGCCGAGAGAGGAGTACCGCTCGAGCGCCTTCCGGACGCCGCGCACGAGCCCCTGGCGCTCGGGGGAGTCGGAGGCCGCTGAGGTCTCAGGGAGACGGCTGATGCGGGCGATCAGGTAGGGGCGTGTCGTGGTCAAGTCTTCTACGACCGCTCGGCAGACCCCCTGGACGAGGACCCGAATGCGGTTGTCGGGGAGCTTGAGCATCCTCATGATCACAGCGACCGTGCCGACTCGATAGAGATCTTCCTCGCCGACCTGGTCCACATCCTTGTCCTTCTGTGCCAGCAGAAGAACCATCCGGTTCTCCGAGAGGGCCGCGTCCACGGCCAGGATCGAGGAGTCCCGGGCGATGGACAGCGGCGAGATGATGAACGGATAGACCACCATGTCCCGCAGCGGCAGCACCGGAACGGACTTGGGGATCTTGATCGACTCTTCGGATTTTTCCCGTTTTTCCGCAGCCATGTCGGCTCAGCTCTCCATGACGGGGATTCTGACTTCGCCCCCCCGCCGATTATCGACCTTTGGAAAGACGATCCTCAGCAGCCCGTCTCGCAGCGTGGCCGTTGCGCGATGGGTATTGATCGGGGCGTTGAGGGAGATCACCCGCTCGAAGCCCCCGTACGCACGCTCCAGCAGATGCCGGCGGCCGACCTTCTGCTCCTCCCAAGGAGGCCTTTTCTCGCCCCGGATGATAATGTTGCCTCCATTCACCGCCAGGACCAGGTCGGAGGCGGAAACGCCCGGAAGCTCGACGCAGACGACCAGCTCCTCCGGCCCCTCGCTGATATCGGAGTTGGGCATCCAGGCCCGGCTCGCTTCTCCCGGTGAGCCTCCCAGCTCGAGCAGGTTGTCGAAGAGCCTGTTGATCTCGCTCTGGATACGGGCGATTTCCAGCATTGAGCCTTCGGCGCGAAGCATGATGACCTCGAAAGCGAAAGGATGAAGCCCTACTTCCTGGTGTCGATGAGCCCCTTCAACTCGTTCATGAACTCGTCGATGTCCTCGAACTTCCGGTACACCGAGGCGAACCGAACGTAGGCGACCTTGTCCAGCTCACGCAACCGTTCCATCACAAGCTCGCCGATCGCGCGGGTCTCGATCTCCCTGTCGGTGATTTCCTGAAGGAGCGTCTCGACCTCCTCGACGATGTTCTCGACCTGCTTCGGGGCGACCGGACGCTTGTGGACCGCCTTGAGCAGCCCCGCCCTCAGCTTCTCCGGACTGAAGATCTCCCGCTCGCCGTCCTTCTTGACCACCATGTAAGGCACCTCCTCGATGCGCTCGTAGGAGGTGAAACGGCGCCCGCACAGCAGGCATTCGCGCCTGCGGCGGATCACCGCGCCGTCGCGGGCCTCCCGGGAGTCCACGACCTTGTCCTTCACGCGGTCGCAATAGGGGCACTTCACGGCGAGCCTCCTGCGGCGGCGGCCATCGTGGATTTCAGCCGGGCGATGGAGACCCCGTCCCGCCAGAGCAGCACGCTGCCCAGCAGCACCGTCGGCAACAGGGTGATCAGCACGTGAAGGATCAGCGTCGCCGCGTACGCCGTGTCGAGCGGCTGGTTGAAGAGGTACTGCAGCGCGCGGCTGACGAGGTATTCGTAGGAGCCGGCCCCGCCAGGGGTGGGGATCCCGATCCCCAGCACCGAGGCCGGCATCAGGATGAAGACCTCGGGGTAGGTGATCTCGATTCCCGCCGACTTCAGCCCCAGCCAGACCGAGTAGCCGATGACCATCCAGACCGCGACGGACAGCACCGCCGTCAGCGCTAGCCCTGCCGGCCTCCGCAGGATCGTGCCCCCTTCCACGAGCCCCACGAGCCCCCTTGCCGCCGAGGCCAGGAGACGGTTCTTGGAGCGCGCGGCGAATGATTCCACGCGCCCCTCCCAGCGGCTCTTCGTCGCCGCCGCGCCGATGAGCAGGCCGAACAGAAGAGCGCTTCCGCACAGCACGACCGCCCCTCCCCATCCCGCGTAACGGATCGCCGCCTCCCCCTCCGGGCCGATCCCCTCGCGACCGTTCCAGGTCATGACAGCGACGGCGGAAAGAGCGACGATCGCCAGTCCGTCGAGAAAGCGCTCGATCAACACGGTCGTGAGCGCTGCCGAGGCCCGGATCCCCTCGCGTTCCGCGAGCAGGACCGGCCGGAGAAACTCGCCCACCCGCAGCGGAAGCGACCAGGAAGCCGCGTAGCCGATCACCGTCGTCGAGAAGAGGTTGTAGAGTCCGATGCCGGGCTTCTCCGGCGTGAGCATCACGCGCCAGCGCCAGGCCCGCAGCAGGTTGTGGCCGAAGAGGCCAACGGCGACGGAGGCCAGCATGTAGCCCCAGGAGGCATGCATCGCGTTCCGAAGGGCGTTTGCCGTGTCCACTCCCCGCAGCGACAGGGCGAGGAAGAGGGCCGCGAGGAGGATTCCCACGATGAGCTTGACGGCCTTCTTCATGAAGTGGGGACGACCTCCGGACTGCGTTGTGATCCACTTGCGGCGACCGGCCTTCGCCGGGCGCGGCGGCAACCCTCTGGCTCCCCTCGCGCTGCGCACTCGGGGGAGCATGGCGTCTTCTCGGCCCGCTTGGCGGTCCGAGCGCCAAACCCCCGAGTTCGTCTCGCCCGGGACCACAGCGTGTCGCGCGGCAACAAAAATCAGCGGTCAGGTTAGGCTCTCATAGCCAGGCCGTCAATCGGTCGGTGGCAAATCTGTAGCCGGCCACGGCTGGAGTCAAATCAGCCCTCGCTGATCATGCGCTCCTCTTTCCCATTCCACCTTCTCCGCTCTACGGGGGGTGCGTGGACCGGCGTGTTGTCCACAAGGGGAACCGCGCGCCTCCGGCGTCAGATCTGCTCTGCCACCGGAGGCTCTCCGGGCTCCACGAGCATCGACGTGAAGCGACGTACCAGCACGGTGCCCGCAGGGGCGCCCCTTGCCTTGCGGACGTGCTTGCGGCGGGAGATGTGAACCTCGACCTTGCCGCGGCCCGAACGGGAAGGCCCGGCTTGTCGGGACGCCCCGCTGTAGAGGGCGGCGAGGCGGGCTGCCTCCCGGAGCGTGCGCTCGGGGAGCGCGCGGAAGCGGGCAGGGTTTCGCACCACGACGTGCGCGCCGGCAACGCCCGCGGCATGGAGCCAGAAATCTTCCGCCGCCGCCATCTGGAACGTCAACCGCTGGTTCTCCCGGCCGGATTTCCCGACGAGGATCTCGAAGCCGTCGCTGCTGATGTAGCGGCGGATTCCAGCAAGCCGTGGCGGAGAGGGGGCGACGGAGGCTTCCGCCGCCGCTCTTTCTCCCTTTGGCGGCTTGACACGGCTGAGCCGGGGCTGCGGGGCGAGAACAAGGCCGAGGCGCGAGGCAGCCGGCTCGGTCCGGGCCAGAGCTTCCGGATCGCGCACCGCCGCCAGCTCCGCGGAAAGACTCTCCAGGGCGGCCTCCCTCTCGCCGACAAGGGCCAGTCGCTTGCTGATGATCACTCGCGCTCGTCCCGCTTTGGCCTCCTTGCGAAACAGAGCGGCGCCGTTGTCCTGGAGGGAGCGCGCGGGGTCGATCTTCACACGGACCTCGCTCTCGTGTCCCGGCTCGCAGTAGGGGTCGGGCACCACGACGTAGTCTCCCTCGCGGCGCGCCCGGGAGAGCCCGGCGAGGATCGCCTCGGCCTGACGGCGGCTGACACCTGGAGGGTCGAGGTTCTGCAGATCGGCTCGAAGGTGGCATCGCAGCCGGGCAAGACGGGAGGCCTCGCGTCTGAGGATGGCGGCCCACCCTTCACGGCCTCGCACGAAATCCAGCGCCCTTCCCTTGAGCCGGTAGAGAGCCTCCGCCGCCTCATTGACCGTCTCGAGAGAGGTGGCGACGAGCTCGGGGAGAGGCGCTGCGAGCTCGATGGGTAGTGCAAAGAGATCGTTCGCGGCGGGGAAGCGATCGAGAGGAAGAGCTTCCGGCTCGCCACGGGAGTAGAGGGTCGGTCTGAAGACCCCCGAGCGGAGCGCCTCCAGCCAGCGGCGAAGCGCGACGAATGGGGCCTCACCGAGCCGTTGCAGTCTCTCGATATCGCCGGCCACGACGGCCGGCAGCCCGATCAGAGCCTCCCGAAGCGCCGAGGAGAGAGGGCGGCTTTCCCTTCCCGCTTCCTCAGCGATCCGGCCGACCAGCTCCTCGGTTGCCTCGAACACCCCCGCATGCCTGCCGTCCGAAGGCGGGCGAACCGGCTCTTCGTACGGCCTTCCAATCTCCGCGCGCCTGAAGGCGGATTCGAGCCGGCGCGCGCAGGCGAGAACAATGCCCCGGCCGTCCAGCAGCAGAATGTTGGAGGCGCGCTCGATCAGCTCCGCGACGATCCTCCCCTCCATCCCGAAGATCAGCTCCACGGCTCGCTCCGACGGATCCTTGCGGATCTCGGTGAGAAGCGTCCCGCGCAGGGCGTGGGCGGCGGATGCGGCAAATCCGGTGGGACCGGAGCGGAGCGTGGCGAGGGGGGCCCTGGCCAGGTGAAGGCGCTCCCGTCCCGGGCTGGTCTCGATGACGAGGATCGATCTGCCGTTCGAAAGGAATGGCGGGTTTTGCTCGAGGATCAGCAACAGGCCTCCCGAGGCGAGCTGCCGCACCGCGGCCAAGCGGCGGCCGACGATGCGGAGGCCGTCTTCCCCTCCGGAAAGTTCCCTCCTTTCGGAGAGCTCCCTGGTGACCGCTTCGAGGAGGAAGTTGTCCATTCAGCCCGAAAGCCTTCCGGATCCAGAGCACAGCGACGTCCTTCGACAAGGCGTCGTCCCTCTTCGCGGAGCCGCCTGGGAGGCCGATCGAGAGCTTGAAGAGGTGGGTGGGGCTGGTTTGCTTCGGCTGATTTGCTTCAGTGCTCCGTCTTGCTCTTGAGCGAGACGGCTAGGGTTTGATCGACCTGGGCCTCGATCTGCGGGAGCGGCTGCTGCGAGGCTTCAGCCAGTTCGCTGATCACGAGGAACCGGGCCCGGTCCAGCATCTTCCGCTCTCGGTACGATAGGGTTTTCATCGAGCTGAGATAGCTCAGGCTCTTGAATACCTCGACGACCTTCTCGACCTCTCCAGTGCGCATTTTCTCGGAGTTTTCCTGGTAGCGACCCTTCCAGTCCCCCTGGAGATTGACCCGGGAATCGCGCAGCAACGCCAGCACTCTCTCGACGTTCCGCTGAGGCAGGACGGGGCGCAGGCCAACCGCGCCCGTGTTGGACACGGGAACCATCACCGTGCTGTCGTTCGAGAGGATGCGGAGCGTGTAGTAGGTTTCAGCGTTTCCAGCTATATGCTTCTGAAGGATGTTCTCGATGACTCCGATGCCATGGTTGGGATAAACGACCTTGTCGCCGATCTTGAATTGCAAACCCTTGCCTCCTTTCAAGAGGCGGAGAGCATGTTACACAGGAGTCTATTCCCGTGTCAATTTCGTAAACCAAGAGATCGGCGCATCCCTTGACTACTAAAGAATATACGGTGAATCCGCACGGAGAACCTGACGCCACACAGACCCGCCATCGCCTAGCAAACCGTGTGTCAGGGCGGGCAACGGCCCGTGGTGTCGCTCTGTGGGCGTCTCCGCGTGGATGCTAGAGGCGCGTTCCTACTATCCGATCCGACGCCTATCCGGAGCCGCGAAGCGCGCCAGGGAACGAGGCGCCGCGAGACCGCGGGAGACGCTGGACGATCCCGTTGACGGAGCCGGGTGCCCGCCCGAGAATACACGCGCGCCGGAGTGGCGAAACTGGCAGACGCGCGGGACTCAAAATCCCGAGGGGCTCACGCCCCGTGTGGGTTCGACCCCCACCTCCGGCACCATGTCCTCGCACGCTCCCACGCCAAGCAGGAAAGGACGGCTGAGTCATTCACGAAGACGAACGACCTTCACCTCAAGGAGTCGCGCGTTGACCGAGCGGCGCGAGAGAAACTGGCGGACCAGGGGAACCAACCGACAAGGCGGGACCGGCGGGGGCGGGAGGTCGAGGCGCGGCCGCGGCGGCCCTCTCGACGACGCGAACGGGAAGATTCAGAGTCTCGCCTCCTACCGTGAGGACGACGCTGCCTGTCCTCTCCCCATTCTCGCCTGTTCCCTTCCAGACGACCTTTCCCCTGTAGTGGCGGTCGCCGTCACGTTCGAGCGTCACCGAGAACGAAGTCGGCGCCACCGTCGCGTGTACGGTCTCCTTTGCGAGACCCGGCCGCAGGACCACCTTGAAGAGGCCCGTCGCCTCTTGTGATCCGGCCAGCACTGGCACGAGCACCGACTCCGGCACGGCGTACATGGCCTTCTGCATGACAACGCTCACGGGGACGGTCACCTCGGCCTCACGGGGAAGGCCGCTCTTGAAACGGACCTGCTGTCCCGACTGGACGGATGGCGCCGCCTCCGACACGGTCACGTCCAGGACCCAGTCGCCCGGGAGAGCTGCGGGAAAACCTTCCGCTTCCGGTTCGGGATTCTCGACCCGGCGCGCTTTCGCGGTCAGCCAGGGGGCCGTGGTCGTGACGTCCGAGACCTTCAGCTCTCCGCTCTCCGTCTTGTCCTTGCGGATGAGGACCTTCCCTGCGTAGTCCCAGGTCGGAGGGGCCGGGAAGGAGAGAAACTGCCCCGGCAGGATCACGACGCTCCCGACGACATTCGCTTTGACCCTCAGGAGCACCGAGGGTCTCGCCGGATCGCTCGAGGTGACCGTGATGGTCTTCTCCACTGGGCCCCGGTAGTTCTCGGTCCTGACCTGCGCCGTCACCTTTCCCACCTGCCCGGGCGGGATGGCCCCGTCGAACGAGGCCACGGTGCAGCCTCAGCCAGGTTTGGCTTCGAGGATCTTCAGGACATCGGGGCCGGTATTCCGCAGCTCGAAGACGGCCGTGGCCATCTTCCCCCGGACAACATCGCCGACGTCCACGACATCTTTCTCGATGGTCAGGCGCGCCGCGGCCGGGGCTTTCGCCTCGGGCACGGGCTTCTCATCCGCCGCCCAGACACCGGCTCCGCTCACAAGAGAGGTCGAAAGGGCAACGGTCAGGAACTGGTAGATGGAAATCTTCATCGCGGTGGCACCCTCAGCGCCGGGCTCCCGGCGCAAAATGCAAAAGATACGTCAAGACAAGGAGAATAGCGAGGGGAATCGAGGGGTGGCCGGTTCCTCACTTCCTCGCATACGAAGCCGGCGCCGCACACCGAATCGCAAGCCGTCAGACCTCCGTGACATCGCGCTGCCTGTCCACCTTGCACGTCCCGCAGAGGGCCAAGCCATCCAGATCGTGAGCAAGGTAGCGTCGGCGATGGGCGACCGCTTTCGGCCCGTTCCAGACCTCGCAGAGCGACTGCTCGCGAACGTTGCCCAGGACGACCTTCCGGGAATTGTCCACGCAGCACAGGACGACGTCCCCATCGAAGTGGATGTACATCTGCTTCATCAGCCGGGGGCAGGTGGTGTAGGGAGTCATCTGCCGGCTCTTCCGGAGGCTCTCGATCTGGATGAAGTTCGCCCCCCTGTTTTCCAGCGCCGTGCACTTGACCTTGATGCCGCGATCCTGCCAGTAGCGGATCGCCTTCCTAGCGTCGATCGCTTGCGTGTCCACCATCGTGATCCAGACCTCGGGACGCTTGCGTCCTTCCTTGCGGATGCGGCTCGTGATGTAGCTCACGTTCTCCATGGTCCGCTCGAAGCTCATGTTTCCGCGCATCGTCGCTTCGTAGGCCTCCTTCTCGATGCCCTGGAATGAGACGTAGATGGCGTGAAGCGGCTTCTCAAGGGCGAGGATTCGGTCGGCGAGCGACGGGACGAGGTAATGCGCGTTGGTCGTGATGACGACCTTCGTCCGGGGCATCTTCGTGTGGATGTACCGGATCCGCTCGAGGATCTCCTTGTCCGCGAACGGCTCGTTCGTCAGGTAGGGGCTGAAGCGGCGGACCCGGTGCTGGGCGCACTCGTCAACGATCTTCTGGAAGAGTCTCCAATCGATCCGTCCCTTCGGCTGCCTGGGATAGGAGAT
>QHYA01000111.1 GCA_003223995.1 Acidobacteriota bacterium
CCCCCTTCGGGGGTGTGGCGGATCGCTGGAGCGTGCGGCAATCGGCTCCTGTGAGTCGCCTGAGCGCACCGCCTCCTCCTGCTTCACGCCCTCTGAGCGATCCCCAGGGCGAAGGTCAGCTTCCACCGCGGGGCTCCGCGCAGCCCCGCCGATCTCGAACCCCATGGCGGCGAGCTGCGCGAGCAGCCGGTTGAACTGGGTCGTTCCACCCTCCTTGGGATGGTTCGTGTAGAGGGCGGCGTGCGCTCTTCCCTCGAGGATGTCGGAGACAAAGGTGCTCAGCGCCCGTTTCGGCCCGACCTCGATGAAGGCCCTCGCTCCCTCCCCATAGAGCCTCTCGACGAGCCCGATGAAATCGACCGGCCTCTCGAGCTGCTCAATGAGGTTCGTCAGGACCCGCTCGTGGCAGCTCCCGTCAGCCGGATAGGCGCGCCCGTCCACGCTCGAGTGCACCGGAATCCTCGGCGGCCGGACCTCGAGCCGCGAGAGGGCCTCCGCCATCGGGGCGCTGATCGCGCGCGCGATCGTCGAGTGGAACGCCCCGGCGATCGGCAGGATGCGGCACTCGATCCCCTCCCGCTCGAGCCCAAGGACGGCCTCCTCGACCGCTCCGGTCGCTCCCGAGATGATCGTCTGGAAGTTGCAGTTCCGGTTCGCGATCGTCACGTACCCGCCGACCTCCCGGAGGATGCACTCGACATCGTCCGCCGCGGCCGAGACCATGGCCATCCGGCCCGGGTCTCCCTCTCGCTCGGCCAGCCGGCGGAACTCGAGACCCCGCACATGCACAGCGGAAAGGGCCTGTCCGAATTCGAGGCAGCCCGCAGCGACGAGGGCCGCGTACTCCCCGAGGCTGTGACCGGCCAGCAGGTCCGGCTCGATCCCGAAGCTCCGGAGGAGGCGAAGGAGCGAGATGCTCACCGTCAGGATGGCCGGCTGCACGAGGTCGCTCCGCATCAGTCGCTGCTCGACCTCCTCGACCTGACCGCGACCCGCCCCCGTGAAGATCAGCTCCTGGAGCGGCGCCCCGAGCAGCCCGGCGAGAATCTCGTTCGCCTCCGCGAAGGTCTCCCTGACCACCGGATAACGTTCGTGGAGGTCGCGGAGCATGTCCGCGTACTGACCGCCCTGGCCCGGAAAGAGAAAGACCACCTTCCCGCCGCGGGCACCCGCAGGCCCTTCGCCGGCGTAGATCCCCTTGGCCTCGAGAACCGGCGAGCGCCTGCCCGGCTGGAGTCCGCTCGCTGCGAGATCGAGCTTCGCTGCGAGGTCCTCGAGCGATCCCGCCGTGAGCGCAAGCCGGCATGGCGCCGCGACGCTGTTCGGTGCGGTTTCGCGGGCGAACCCCGCTAGGTCGATTCCCTCCGCAGCGGCCGCTCGGGCTTTCGCCGCAAGCTGCCGGGCGCCGGCTCGGAGCGCGTCCGGGTCGCCGGCCCCGATGGCCACCATCTCGCATCCGGCGAGGGCGGGCTCGTATCTCTCCGGCATCGGCTGGACGAGGCGCGCGTGATACTCGGGGGAGAACTCCTCGAGCGTGACGTGCACATTCGTCCCTCCGAAACCGAATGCGCTCACACTGCCTCGCCGGGGATCGCCATCACGGTTCGCGGGCCAGGGCCCCGGCTCCGTCACCAGATAGAAGGGGCTGTCTTCGAGGTGGAGCTCGGGGTTGACCTCTCTTACATTGATGGTTGGTGGAACGATCTTGTGGTGCAGCCCGAGGGCCGCCTTCAGAAGCCCCGCGGCTCCAGCGGCCCCGAGCGTGTGGCCGATCTGGGACTTGACCGAGCCGATGCCGATCTGATGTCCGGCCGCTCCGGGAGGAAAGAGGCGGCGCAGGGCCTCCACCTCGACGCGGTCTCCGACCGGAGTCGATGTGGCGTGGCACTCGACGAGCTGCACGCTGGCCGGATCGTAGCCGGCGTCCTCGTAGGCGCGGCGCATGGCGAGGGTCTGGCCTGCGGCGTCAGGCGCCGTCATGGAGTGGCCCCGGCCATCGCTGGACATTCCGACCCCGCGGATCACAGCATAGATCCTGTCCTTGTCAGCAAGAGCATCACGCAGCCTCTTCAGCACGAAGATGGCCGCGCCCTCTCCGAAGACGACTCCGTCCGCGTCCCTGTCGAACGGCCTGCTGCCCGTCGCGGAGAGCGCCCGGCACTTCGACATCAGCGCGAAACTGAGCGGTCCATTGGCTCGGGCCACGCCACCCGTCAGCGCCATGTCCCACTTCCCCGACCGCAGCCCCTGCACGGCGACTCCGACCGAGGCGAGAGAAGAGGCGCAGGCCGCATCGACCGTCATGTGGGTCCCCATGAGGTCGAAGGTCTTGGCCAGGCGCGCGGCGCCCATCTGCCCGCAGACGCTCGGGAACGTCTCCTCCGTGATCGGCAGCCGGCCCCGCAGCATCTCCCGGCGCACCGACAGGAGGATCTCATCCAGCGTCCGCTCGTCAAGATCGAGGCTCCTGAACGTGTCGAGAGACAGAAGCCTGTGCTGGACCGTCTGCGCGGTGATGCGCATGCTCAGATTCCACATGGACTCGTCGGAGCCGACCACATTGCCGATGATCACGGCGGTGCGACCCCGGTCGAAAGGCCGCGAATCGTAGCCCGCGTCCTGGAGGGCCATGAAGGCGGCCTCGAGCAGGATCTTCTGCTCCGGATCGAGATGCCGCTCCGCCTCCGGCCCGATGCGAAAGCGCCTGCCGTCGAACTCGGGCGTCGCGATGCAGGCGCCCATTCTCGTGTAGATCTTGTCCTCGGCCTCGGGGTCCGGATCGTAGAGAGCTTCCGGATGGCCTTCCCATCTCTCGGGCGGGACCTGGGCGATCACGTCCACTTTGCCCAGCATGTTTTCCCAGAAGGCCTGCTTCCGCGGCGCGCCGGGAAAGAGCGCCCCGATACCGACGACGGCGATGGGCTCGCCCGGCTCAGGCCGCTCTACCCCCTCGGCGGTCGCCGGGGCCTGTCTCTGAGCCTTCCCTCGGGCTCTACCGTAAAAGCGCTCGTCGTACTCCTCGAGAGCCGCGTGAAAGTTGGTCCCGCCGAAGCCGAACGAGGAAACCCCCGCACGTCTCGGCAGGCCACCGGCGTTCGCAGGCCAGGGGGAGGAGGAGGTGACGACATCGAACGGGACCATGTTCCATGGGATGGCGGGACTCGGACGATCGTGGTGAACGGTTGGCGGAATCACCTTGTGATGCATTGCCAGAACGGTCTTCAACAGCCCCGCTGCTCCGGAGGCCCCCATGAGGTGGCCGACCTGAGATTTCACCGCTCCGATTGCGATCCGCCGACCGTTGTGGAGGTGCGGACCGAAGGCCTCGAGCATCGACCGGATCTCCGTGGGGTCGCCGACCGGGGTCCCGGCTCCATAAGTCTCGACGAACTGCACCGTGCCAGGGGAGTACCCGGCCGTCTCGTACGCCCTCTCGATCGCGAGCGCCTCCGCTTTGAGGCTCGGCGCTTCGATCCCATTTTCACACCCGTCGGACGAGGAGCCGATTCCACGGATGACGGCATAGATCCTGTCCCCATCGCGGAGGGCGTCCGCGAGTCTTTTCAGAACGAACAGCCCTGCTCCTTCGCCGAGCAGGAAGCCGTCCGCGCCCGCGTCGAAGGGGCTCACGCGCCCGGACGACAGTCCCCTGAACTTGCTGAAGAGCACGAAGATATGCGGGCCGAGCATGGCCTGGCAGCCACCAGCGAGCGCGAGATCGAACTCGCGCGCCACGAGTCCCTCCAGGGCGCAGTCGATCGCCGCGAGGGTTGAGGCGCAGGCGGAGTCAACGACATAGCTCGCCCCGTGCAAGTCGAGATGGTTCGCGATCCGGCCGGCGGCCACGTTCACGAGGAAGCCGGGGAACGAGTCCTCGGTGAAAGGCAGGTAGTCCTTCTGCAGCGATTCCCGGAGCTGTTTCAGGAGCGGATCGATACGGGCGGATGACACCCCGGCGGCTTCCAGGGTTCTGCGCGTGGCTGCCTCGAAGAAGGGGAGTTGAAGGCGGAGACGGTAGCCCAGACCGACCTCCGTGTGGTTCAAGCTATTGCCGAGGATGACCGCCGTTCGCGTGCGATCGAAGGGACGCTTGTCGTAGCCGGCGTCGTGCAGAGCTTCCACTGCCGCGACGAGCGCCATCTTCTGGACCCTGTCCATGGCCTGCGCCGTGCGAGGGGGAATCTTGAAAGCCCGGCTGTCGAAAGGGATCTCCTCCACGAACCCGCCGACCTTGCAGTAGGTCTTGTCCTCCGCCTCTCGGTCGGGGTCGAAGAAGGCCTCCGGATCCCATCGCTGCTTCGGCACCTCCGAGATGCAGTCCCTTCCCGCAAGGACGTTGTCCCAGAACTCTTGCGCATTCCGTGCCTTCGGGAGCACGGCGCCGAGACCGATGATCGCGACGAGCCGTTCGGAATCCGGCGGGTCCTCCTTGATCCCCTCGATCCGGGCAGAGCGGGGGCGGGGTCTGGCTCCGCACGTCCACACGCTTGGCTCCATCTCTAGATGTTCCCTGGCAAGAGATCCCCCAGGCTGAAGGCAACCTCTGATCCTCATACTTGTACGCGCGCTGGGGCCTCCTGTCCAGAGTCGCCGCCCGTCCCGTCAGTCGCGCGCAGTCCTCCTTGCCACCCGGTCCTGCCACCCGGGCAGCCTTCCTGTCCAGGGTTTCGCTTCCCAGGGGCTCCCGCCGCCCCCGACCTGCCCCGACGCACGCGGGCGCCGCCCACGACGCCACCAGCCGACATTATCGGCTTAATGTGTTGAAAATGAAGGAAGGAAGCGCTCTTCCTGAACCCCCTGCACGGCAGCGGGGGATCCCCCTTCCTCCGTTCCTCGGTAACCCGTGCCTCCTTCCCTCGGTAGGCCGTGCCTCGCTTCCTCGGGCAAAGCAGTCAAAGATTGGTTGACTCCGGCGACCCCGCTTGGTACATTTCAGACCCCTACTCGGCTCTCGCAGTAAAGCCCTTCGGGGCAGAATCAGGAAAAACCACCCGTTCAGTTGGCTGCCGTCACTGTGTCTGTGGACGGAGCAGAATGAGGTGCTTTGTCCGTCTACGGCGGCTCGCCGGGGGGAGAAATGCCTAAAGCCGTTGTGCTTGGGACGGGTTCCTACCTTCCCGAAAAGGTCGTTGACAACGGGTTCCTGGCGAGAGTCTTCGGCTGCGAGGAGGAGTGGATCCTCCGCCGGACGGGGATCCGGGAACGCCGGTTCGCTCCGGAGGGGGCAGGCGCCTCGACGCTCGGGGTGGAGGCTTCTCGCAGGGCGCTGGAAGCTGCCGGGGTCAAACCGGAAGAACTCGACCTGATCATCTGCGCCACCTACACTCCGGATATGTCGTTCCCATCGACCGCCTGCCTGATCCAGCATACCCTGGCGGCCAAAAGGGCCGGAGCTTTCGACCTCCAGGCCGCCTGCAGCGGTTTCGTTTACGCTCTGATCACGGCATCGCAGTTCGTGGCGAGCGGCCTTTACCGGCGCGTCCTCGTGGTGGCGAGCGATGTCAATTCCTCGATCATCAATCCCAGGGACCGCAAGGTGACCGCTCTGTTCGGGGACGGGGCGGGGGCCGTTGTGCTCGGACCGTCGGAGGACGATTGCGCGGGAATCATCGGCGAATACATGGGCGCGGACGGAGGGGGAGGAAACCTCTTCTGCCGCCCAGCCGGCGGATCGCGGATGGCCCTGACGGCAGAGGTGCTCGAGAAGGGGCTCCAGTACATCCAGATGGATGGCCCCACGCTGTTCCGGGCCGGAGTGGAGCTGATGGTCGCTGCCTCCCGCAAGGTCCTCGAAATCGCCCGGCTCGCTGTCTCCGATGTGGATCTGTTCATTCCCCACCAGGCGAACCGCCGCATGCTCGACCTGGGACTGCAGCGGCTCGGAATCCCGTTCGAGAAGACGGTCGTCAACCTCGACCGCTACGCCAACACCTCGTCCGCGACCATCCCGATTGCCCTCGACGAGGCGGTCCGCTCGGGCCGGCTGGAGAAGGAGGACATCCTGCTTCTGACCGGCTTCGGCGCTGGGCTGACCTGGGGGTCGGTCGTCCTGCGCTGGGCCTGATCGACCGCTGGGCCTGATCCCGCTGGGCCTGATCGACCCCTGGGCCTGATCGTTTCTTCCCGATCTCGTAACCCGATTCCTCCCATCAATATTCGGTAGCTTTCGCCATCACCATTCCCGGCCCCCACACCCCCCTCGAAACGCATCACGGGACGGCTAGCCTACGGATCCTTCAAGATCTTGTCCCACACCTCCTTTCTCCCTCGAAGCGCATCACGGGCGGCCCGTCATCCCGCGCCCCGAGGACCCACCTCAGCCTCTCCGGTGCCCGGCCCTCGACGATGACCCGGCCCCCCTGATGCACTCCATGAAGATGATGGGAAGCGCACAACGTGGTGAGGTTCCACTCCTCATCGCCTCCTCCGCGCGAGCGGAACCGCACGTGGTGGACATGAAGGTTGTGCATCGCGGAGCAGCAGGGACCCGTGCAGCACCAGCTGTCCCCCCTCATGATCCGCTGCTCGCGCCGAAGCCGGCCGAGCTCTGCGATCTCCCGCGGGGCCATGAAGCTGACCCGGCTCATCCGTCCCCGGTCGGTCGCAGGAGCAGAGAGTTGCCAGTACAGCTCAGCGTCGCCCACTCCATCCACGGGCGCAGGAGCCCGCCAGGCCGTCTTCTCCGCCGAACTCCCAGGGGCCACAGGGTCCCCGTCCAGACCATCCACATCGGCAACCTCATCGGGAGGTGCAGGCCGTTGCCGCCCGAGGCCGGCCACCGGTCCGGCAACAGGCGCAGACTCTTGCCGGCCCGCCTCTTCCTCCCCTCCCACAATCGGCGGAGGCAGGCACGTCCACTCCGCAGCCGCCCGGGCATCCTCCACCGCCCGCCGCAACCTCAGCACGCTCACCTTCTGTGCGTAGTCCACCCACCCTGCCTCGCTTCTCTCACCTTGCACCACCTTCAGGATCAGAAGTGACTGAAGCCAGGACAGCCGCCCGCGGCGGTACTCTTCCCTCACGCGCCCTGCCCCCAGCAGCTTTCTCTCGAGCGAGACCAGATAGCGGGCCCGCCGCTCTCCCATCCCCAGGACTTCCCTCGCGTAGCCCGGAAGGCCCCGGTAGCCGGCCTGCTGGGGACCCCCATCGAGGACGAAGCGGAACAGCCGCTGGGAGATCTGCGATTCCAGCCGGCTGCGGAGGGAGGCGAGCTGGACGATCCTTTCGTGGAGCGCCCAAGGATCGCTCGGTGGCTGCCTCTTGAGGGACGCCTCAAGGCTGTCTGGAATCCAGGGAGAGCGCAGGTTGGCTTCCGGTTGCGGGTCGGCGGCCTCGGGGGGCAGTCCATCATCGGAAAAATCAACGAGACGCTCCCGGCCGAAACGCCTCTGCCGCCCCTCATCTTCCCCCGCGGCCAGGCCGCCCTGCTCGCTCGCCTGCCACCCCTCGGATGGCTCCTTCTCTGGCAGAGGGCATCCGGAGAGAAACTCCGCGCAGATGTTCTCGACCAGGGCCCAATCCGGCAGGTCCGCCCCGCTGACTGCGGCGCTGAAGCGCAGCGTCTGCCGCCAGCGGACTGCGAGGGGAACCGGCGCGGCGAATGACACCCGCTCGGTCGGTTCAAATTCGCCTGCCTCGCCGTTGCTCTTGTCGTTGCTCTCATCGTCAGTGTGGCCATTCCTCGTGTCGTTGCTCTGCCCGTCGCTCCCTCCGTTGTGCTGGCCGCCGCTCTCTCCGTCGCTCGTGTCGTCGCTCTGGCCGTCGCGGCCCAGCTCCCCTCCGGTGGCCCAGCAAGGGCCCTGATGGGCAACGGGAAGGCCGAAGTCCCGCACCTCCTGAGATTCCCTGGCGGTCTCCATCTGCCGCTTGATCACCGCCGACAGCTCCCGCACGGACAGCCCCTTCGCTCGGGTGAGCCACTCCTGCTCGGTGAACGGGGTCGCGACGCGGCAGAGCAGGCGGACCTGCTCGGCCTGGAGCATCCCGGCCTCCCAGAAGAAGCCGATCAGAGGCAGCTTGCCGAGGCTCTCCTCGGTGCGGATCATCTCCTGGACGCTGCGCTGTCCCAGCCCGACGACCTCCCGGGCGTAGTCGGCTATCCGCACGAAACCAAGTGGCCGGAAGAGCTTCTTCTTCCGCAGCACCGTCAGAGCCTGCCCCAGCGCCCGGTCCACCCGCACGCCCAGCCGCAGGACGCCCCGGAGGGCTCGATCCTGTGCTTGCACCTCAGAAGTGAGCGGGTGGTGATGGCCGGAGGAGGCAAGCTTGGACCTCTCGGTGGCTCTCTCTGCGATCATCAAACTTCCCTCAGACCCACAATTGCGTCACGGGTATCGACACCCAAAGCATAGCGCGAAGAGACGAAAGTAAATCGCATGCCCTTGTTCCTTGTTTTCCAATGCGGAAAACGACTCGTTGCCGCTGATGAAACAGCTCGACCGTCACCACGGAAACGGAAACGGAAACTCGGACGAGTCCAAAATACTCAGCGGCTCCAGTTCGTTGCGCTACCTTGCGGCGGGGCGCGGAGAGATCGTCCGATGCCAATCTCCCTAGCAGGCAAGCGAGGAGGTTCGAGCCTGCGCGGACGTCTGACGGGCTCCCTCTAATGGGAGCAGCGAATGTTCTCCTGCCCGAACCCGAGGAGGACCCGAGGAGGAGAGCGGATCAGGAGGAGGAGAAGCGGATCAGGTTGAAGGTATCCCGGGGGCCCAGATTCCGGGGGCCCGGATCCCGCCGGCCGGTCGGCCCGGCGGCCGGGCGGCATCTTTTCTTCAGATTGGCGTGGACCCGACGACGGGGTAGCGGAAGTATGTCCCTTCCCACGCCCTGATCGCCCCCACGATGGGCAGGGCGACGGCAGCGATCAGCAGCAGGGCCCAGAACACCAGCACCGCCGGGATCAGAATGATCGTGATCAGGAGGATTGCGGTCGCGGCGATCAGAAAAAAGACCGCCAGGTTGAGCAAGACGGCCTGCCTCGCGATGCTCGAGATGATGCGGGAGTCCTTCTTGACGGCCCAGATGACGATCGGCACCAGAATCCCACCGAGAGGAATCAGGTAGCCGGACAGACCCGACAGGTGGGTCAGGGCGGCGAGAGTTCGCTCTTCTGGCGAGATCGTGGGAGACGACTGGTTCATGTTCCTCCTCTGCTGGTCGCTGGCGGAGGTAGTTTCCCCGCGCGGAGCCGCCCGGGTCAAGCAGGAAGAGTCCATGTTACCTTTCGTCTCTTCACTGTGTCTGCTGGAGCCCGATGATGCCCGAGAACAAAAAGAAGAATATGGCGCGTCAACAGCGTCTTCGGTGCGGTGACTTCTTTCGAGGGGCAGGCCCGATTTCCTCAGTACGGAATCAACCTGCGCGTCATCGGTCCAGGACAGCCGAACTGCCACTATCACGCCGAATCCAACCAGGAGGACTTTCTCGTCCTTTCGGGCCGTTGCCGGCTCCTCATCGAGGAGCAGGAGATCCCGCTGAAGGCCTGGGATTTCGTCCATTGCCCTCCCTGGACGAACCATGTCTTCGTCGGTGCGGGACGGGGGCCGTGCGTCATCTTGATGACCGGAACGCGTTTGCCGCACGAGAAGGTCCACTATCCCCGCTCGCCTCTGGCGTTGAAGTACCACGCGGGGGTCGAAGTCCCGACGGACAGCCCGCGTGTCAGCTACGCGAACGTCGAGCCGCGCAAACCCGCGCCGCCTCCGGCGCCCTTCGCCCGCGCGAAGGGACAGTGACGATCGCGCAAGTGCCCATGGGAGGCGGCATGGCACCCTGCAAACATTGACAGGGTCAGCGGGCGGTCTCTAGACTGCGGCCTGTCCGGTCCCGTTCGCTGCGCGCGCCACAAGGGGGCCTCGGACGGACAAGGCGATGGCGAAGAAGCACCAGCTCGACATCCAGTTTCCCAGCGAGGTGCAACATGTCGACCTCGTCCATTCCGTCTGCGACCGAGTGGCGGAGATCGTGGGACTGGACGAGAACCAGACTCTCAACCTCGGCCTCGCGGTGCGGGAAGCGACAATCAATGCGATCAAACATGGCAACCGGATGGATGCAAGGAAGAAGGTCTCGGTGAGCTTCCAGTTCAGCCGGAGCGGTGTCGTCGTGAGCATCCGGGATCGCGGGCGCGGCTTCGATCCCGAGGCGACGCCGGACCCCACCCTTCCCGAGAACATCCACCGCCCGCACGGGCGGGGCTTCCTGCTGATGAGAGCTTTCGTCGATCGCGTCGAGGTCGAGGCCTCCCGCGGGGGAGGCAGCGTCGTCCGCCTGTACAAGCACGTGGGCGCACCGGCGCCCCCGCGCGGCAGCAGCCGAAGGAGTGCGTGAAGGCTCGTATCCGCCGCGTTGGGACCTCGGCGGTCGTGAAGCTCTCGGGGAAGATCGTGATCGGCTCCGGGAACGAAGAACTCGAAGAGGTGGTGGCGGAGCAGCTCGAGGGGGGCGCCGGGCGGATCGTGCTCGATCTCGAGCGTGTCAGCTACATCGATTCCAGCGGCCTGGGATCGATGGTCGCCTGCCGGCGGGCAGCCTCCGAGAGAGGTGTCGAAGTGGTCCTGCTGCGGCCGGCCGGAAAGGTCGCCGACCTGCTGGCCCTGAGCGGGCTCGAAGAGGTCTTCCCCATCTTCCACGACGAAGCCGAGGCCCTGGCCGGCTGAGCCAGGGACCTCTGTCTCGAAGCAGCTCCCGCTACGGGCAGTTCCGCCCTGTCCGCTCGGCGCCGCTGGAGTTCTTCCCGAGAGCACGGGCCGGTCGAATGGTCGCGCCGCCCTTTGTTGTCACTTGTCTCCTACCCTCCACTCGCAACGTGAGAGGATGTTCCCCAATTGCTCTCAACTGCCCGCGCGCAGTCGGTGCCGCACCCCGCACACCTCGAGACTACTCCGTATTAGCGGCGCCGC
>QHYA01000112.1 GCA_003223995.1 Acidobacteriota bacterium
TCTCCGAGGCAAAGAGGATCTCCTCCCCTGTGCGCGCCCAGTAGAGAGGCTTGATGCCGAGCCGATCGCGCGCCAGGAGCAGCCTTCCACGCGCGCGGTCCCAGAGGGCGAAGGCGAACATCCCCCGCATTCTCTCAACGCAGCGGTCCCCTTCTTCTTCGTAGAGGTGCAGGATCGTCTCCGTGTCGCATCGCGTCCGGTAATGGTGATCGTGAGCCTCGAGCTGGGGGCGCAGTTCAGGGTGGTTGTAGATCTCGCCGTTGAAGGCGATCCAGGCCGAGCCGTTCTCGCCAGGCATCGGCTGGCGCCCCCCGCTGACGTCGACGATCGCCAGCCTCCGATGGGCGAGTCCCACGGGCCCTTCCATGAAGAGCCCCTCTCCGTCGGGCCCGCGATGCCGCAGCGCATCGAGCATTCTCTCGAGGCGCACCCTCTCCACCCGCCCCCGCGGGTCGAGCTTCACGATGCCGGCGATGCCGCACATGACCGGCTACCTCCGCCGCAGCTCCAGATCGTCCTCGCCAATGAGAACGAGCTCGTGTCCTCCGAGAACGATCCCTTCGAGCTGCCGGCGGTCCGAGATCAGGGCAGAGACATCGGGCGGCGGGACCGACGGGTTGTCGTCGGGCAGCAGCAGGGTCGCGATGCGCACGGGCAGCCGGGTCTCGGACTCATGGATCAGCACAGGAGCGGATAGGCACTGTCCGTAGTCGGGCGACACCCAGCCCTCTATCGGAGACAGATCCCCTTCGCGCACGCGGGCTTCGAGCGGTTCGACCGAGAAGACTCTCACGAGAAGGCCGCGGCCGTCGGGGCCGCGGGCCCGCGCCCAGCCGTCCGCCTCGAGCGCGACGGGAAGCGGCGCGAACTGAAACCGGACCGCGACCCGGTGGGTGCCTGCGCCCGACAGATCGTCCACGACGACCCAGTAGCGCGGTTTCACGAACAGCACCCGTCTTCGGTGGAGAACCGGATCCGGCAGGCGCATGTAGGCGTCGTGCTCGGCGTCGGCGTAGTCGAGCTCGGTGGTGGAGGTCCACCGGCGCAGCCGCGCCTCGGGCCGCGATTTCCAGGAGAAGGGTCCCTCGGGTGCGGCCTGGTTCTCCCCGTCCAGGACCACTGTCGTGTGAGCGGAGGTCCCCCGGAAGTGGTCCCGCCACGCCGGTTCCTCCGTGTAACAGTACGTTCCCGGATCCACGAGGACCGGCATGCCGAAGACGGAACACTGGATACTGAGAAGATCCGCGTGGCCGTGAGCTCCGCTCATCGGGCAGCCGAGCGGACCGACATCGAAGATCAGATGGTGGGCCTTCTCGTCCCAGCCGCTGCTCATGACGGCGTACCCGCCCGAGCCGAAGAGCCGCGAGGGCGCAGCGGAGGGTGCAGCGGGGCGAAGCGCTTCGAAGGACTCCTTCGCCTCCGCTCCCAGCAGCCAGAGCGTCTCGGGGGCAAGCCCGCCGGCGGCCCACGCGTAATCGGGCCGTCCGAAGAGAACCGCGGCTGTCGAGAAGACGCCCCGCGGGTCGTCCGGAGACTGCGGGGCCAGAGGCAGAAGGCACCCCCCGTCCGAATCGCCGATCTGCGGCAGCAAACCGTCCGGCCGCCGGACGGCCAGGAGGAAGTCGAGCATCCGCTGGATCGCCTGCTCGACATCTTCGGGCATCACCACGCTGTTGAGCCGTGCCAGCATCAGCGCCTGCATGTAGATCTCGACGGTGTAGCGCTGGTAGCAGGTGCTCTGCTCGAAGTAGACCCCGTCGTCGAGGACCTGCCGCCGGATCTGCTCCGAGAGGATGCTCGACCCCAGCTCTTGCCATCTCGCCGCGCCGGGGAACTTGGGGAAGAGAATCCCCGCGTAGAGGAGAGCGAGCGCCTCGCCTGTGAGGTGGGTGTTGGGCGAGGAGTAGCGGGAGAGATACCTCGCGACGTGAGCCCCATGCGCCATGACCCACTGGAGCATCCGGCCGGTCGTCTCCACGGAGAACACCTTCGAGTCGTCGAGGAGGTGGAGCGTCCAGCACCAGGAGATCAGCCTCAGACCCACCTCCAGGCTGCTCGCCCAGTTGATGCCCACCCCAGGAGGGTTGCGCCGCATCCAGTCCTCGAGGTATCCGACCGCCGCCCGCGCGTAGCGCTCCTGGCCCGTCAGCCTCCACGCCTGTCCGAGACGGACGAGCCATTGGTGGCGGTTGAGCTCCCAGATCACCTTGACGCGACCGACGGTGGCGCGCTCGAGCGGGTCGATGAGGCTCCAGTGCTTCAGAGGAGCATGGACGCCGGAGGTCGGATCGAGATGCCAGTCCACCGGATCGCCGAAGGTGAGCCCGCGGTAGCCCAGAAGATCGAACCGCCCCTGGCAGATCGCTTCCGCGGAGCTGCGCGTTCTCTGGAGCATGTCGGGGAAGAGAGACGACAACAGCGAAACAGTCAGGGGGCTCGTGGCGCCGGGAAAGAAGCGCCCGCCGCGCCCTGACGACTGCGAGCCGGCCGGGTGATCGGGGCGGGTCCGCGTCGCGGCGCCAGCGGCACCCGCCAGACGCTCGAGCCTTTTCGTCACTCCCTCGATTCCCCTCGAGATCAGCTCGTCCGGCCCCATCTCGACGATTCGGCTGATCTTCATCATGCCGCCCTTGCCGCGGACACCGCGAGCCAGTCCTCCCGCACCGCCCTCCAGCTGTGGCGCTCGGCCTCGCGGCGAGCGCGCCTGGCCATCGAGAGCGCCCGCTCCGGGTTCTCGAGCAGGGACGCCACAGCGGCGGCCATCGCATCCGGGTCGCCCGGCGGGACGATGAGTCCCGTCTCGCCGTGGCGGACCATGTCCGCGATGCCTCCCGCTCCCGTCGTGACGACGGGAAGACCCGCGGCGAAGGCCTCGAGGATAGAGACCGGCTGGTTGTCCACGACGGAGGAGTTCACGAAAACGTCGGCACTCGCGTAGAGGGAGGGCATGTCGAGAGGATCGACAGCTCCCAGCAAGCGGATCCCGTCCTCGCCCAGCGATGCGGCGAGCCGGCGGAGGCGGCCCTCCTCGCTGCCGCAGCCCGCCACGAGCAGCGAGGCGTCGGGATGCCGAGCGCGGATCAGGGCGAAGGCCCGCAGAGTGTTGTCCACGGCGTAGTGAGGTTCGAGGTTCCGCGACGCAAGCAGATGCGGCCGCAGCGGGGCGCGCTCGCGATAGGAGAAGCGGGAGGTATCAACCATGTTCCGAACCACGCGCGTCTCGTAGCCGTGCTGCTCGAAGATCCGCCGCAGGTAGTCGGAAGGAACAACGATCTCGTCGGCCAGCTTCAGCCAGGGATGCACGAGCGTCCCCCAGCGACGCAGGTGATCGCCCGCCTCGCCGCTGTGGTAGACGAGGACGCTTCGCACCCTCAGACAGCGGGCGGCGATCAGCGCGGGCGCCGGCCCGAGGAGAAACGACCAGTAGGAGGCCGAATAGACGTGCGCCGTACCGGCGCGTCTCAGCGCGGCCAGCCGCGGCAGGTAGAGAGCCTCGTTGATCAGCGTGCGCAGCCACGGCAGCCGGCGCGCCCAGCGGAGCCCCGCGGGAAAGGGCGGGTTTTCCGGCACGAAGAGGATCTCGCATCCCTCGCTCCGCAGCGCCTCCGCCACGGCGCGTGCCTGCACTCCCTGCCCGCCGGGCTTCTCGAGCGAGGGGGCGACGAGGGCGATGCGCGCCCTTCCGTCCCGACTGTTGGTCCGCCGGAGCGCAAACGGGCGCGGCGGCATCCGGGGGATCGGCTGCATCAGGCTGCGCTCTCCGGCCGGCAGGCGATCTCGACCTCGAGCGGAGCGCGGCCCTCCACGCTCGCTGGAGCCCCGCGGCGGTCGAGGAACGTCCGGCACCACAGCTCGAACGAGATCAGGGTCCAGAGGTGAAGATCGAGGGGACGGTTTTCTGCATGCCGCGCGAGGAGCCGCTCGACGTAGCGCGGTTCGATGATGCCTCTCCCGCGGGCCGTCCCGCACAGGAGCAGATCGCGCGCGAAGGGCTCCAGACCTCCGCGGAACCAGTCTCCGAGAGGCACAGCGAAGCCCTGCTTGGGCCTGTCGATGACCGGATCGGGAAGGACCTCTCTCATCGCGCGCTTGAGAAGGCGTTTGGTTTCTCTTCCGCGCAGGCTGATCTCGGGCGGAATCGTCGCCGCGAACTCCACGAGCCGATGGTCGAGCATCGGGACGCGGGCCTCGAGGGAGTGCGCCATGCTCATCCGGTCCACCTTGGTGAGAATGTCGATGGGCAGGTAGCCAAGCATGTCGAGCGTCTGGAGCGCCGAGAGCCAGTGGCCGGAGTTCTCTCGCAGCCTCTCCTTCTCCCACCGCCACGGATCCTCGTCACGGATCATGCCGAAAACGTCTCTGCTGAACAGCTTCTCTTTCTCCTCCGCATGGAAGAGCGTCGAGGCGTCGAGGTAGCGCTCCGCACCGTCCAGCGAGATGTGCCTCAGGAGGTTCCGCCCCCTGATCCCGTCGGGCAGCGCGCGGGCGGCTGCGCCGAGCGTCCGCCTCGCGGCCCGCGGCAGCAGCCCGAGGCGCCGCTCGCGCCCCTCGACGAGGTACTTGTCGTACCCGGCGAACAGCTCGTCCCCACCGTCCCCCGACAGCACGACGCGGACGTGCCCGGCAGCGAGCTTCGACACCATGAAGGTGGGGATGGCGGAGCTGTCGCCGAAGGGCTCGTCGAGGTGCCAGGCGAGATCCTCGATGATGTCGAGGGCGTCGGGCCGGAGGATCAGCTCGTGGTGCTCGGTGGCGAACCTGCGTGCCACGAGCCGTGCGTAGCCGCTCTCGTCGAACCGCTTCTCCGCGAAGCCGATGGAGAACGTCTTGACGGGCCGAGAGGAGTGCTTCGCCATCGCGGCCACGATCGAGCTGGAGTCGATCCCGCCGCTCAGGAACGCGCCGAGGGGGACGTCGCTGACCATGTGCAGCCGCACCGACTCCTCCAGCAGCTCCCGCAGCTGCCCGGCGAGCTCGTCCTCGCCGCGGGAGCGGTCGGGGGAGGGGTGGAAGGTCCAGTAGCGATGGGAACGGATTCCACGGTCCGGAGAGGCGATCAGCAGGCAGCCCGGCTCGAGCTTGCGGATCCCTTCCACGATGCTCTGCGCCGGGGGAGTGCAGAGCGAGGTGAACAGCTTGTTCACGGCGCTCCAGTCGAGCCGGCGGGGAACTTCCGGCAATTGAAGGATCGCCTTCAGCTCCGAGGCGAACAGAAGGCGCCCATCGATCTCCGCCCAGTAG
>QHYA01000113.1 GCA_003223995.1 Acidobacteriota bacterium
GACCCGAGTCGATCAACCGGATCTTCGACCTCGAGTTCGGCAAGGTCGCCGTTCGCTTCCGCGAGATGCAGGGCCTGGAGGTCCTCGTGACGCCAGCGGCACGCTCCGCTCTCATCTCCCGCGGCTACTCGTACCAGTTCGGAGCGAGGCACCTGACCTCGGTCGTGGACCGGTACTGCAATGTCGAGGTGGCCCGGAAACTCCTGCGGGACGAGCAGCCGCACCGCAGGATCCACTCCGAACTCCTCACCTGGCTGCGAGAGATCCGATCGGGCGAGCGGGCGTTCAACGTGGCGGAGGTGCGCGGCCGCGTGATGGACGAGACCCGGGCACGTCTTCCCTACGGCCGGATCGAAGTGGACGTGGAGGGGGAGGAATTCATCTACCGGGGCCTCAGGTGAAGCCGTCCGGCGCGTCGCTGCTGGAACGCCTTCAGGGGATCATCGAACGCTCCTACGCGATGCATACGGGCATCCGGGAGGTGGGGAAGTTCGTCGTGGGGGACGCCGGCTACCGGAGGCTCTACTCGAAGGCCGACATCCTGCAGAGGGTGTCCTCCGGAGACGCCGCCGAGCCGTTGCCACGCCTTCTTCTGAGGGCGTCAGGCCCCGGCGCGGAAGCGCTCCGGGCGGTCATCTACTATCCCGACGCGCTGGTGCGGCGGCTGGAGGCCCATCCGCCGACGCGCGGGCTGGACGAGAGGAACATCGATGACTTCGCCGCCTTCGTCGAGGAGCTGGATCACCTGCTCTGTGTGGCCCAGCGCGTGCGGGAGGGGATTCCCTTCAGCCTCCTCGAGCTGGAGCTGCACGCCAACGTGACGAAGTACCTGGCCGCGGAGCTGTTCCTGTCCCTGACCCGCGGGGTCGGGTGGATGGGGGAGGCCGAGAGGTCGTGGCTGCGCTACCACCTCTTCGACAAGAGGGACTTCGTGGAGGCCGATTCGGAAGTTCGTTCGCGCTACAGGGACGCCGCCCGATATGGATGGCGCTTTCTGGCGGGCATCGAAGGGCTCCCCGCCGGCCGCAGGCTTGCTGCCCTGCGGGAATTCCACCACCGGACCCATCACCAGAAGCTGGCCCATCTCAACTGAAGGACGCGTGCTCACGCGCCCGGCGGGAGGAAGGCGGGGAACGGCCGCTGGCGCGATCTATCGAGCAGCGGCGGGGGAGGGGGCCGCGAGGGTCGATCGCTCGGCCAGGGCCTGGGCCTGCTCGAAGGAGTCGAGGGCCGCATGCACCTGCGGATCTTCCTCCAGCAGGACCCGGTCGCGATAGGTGAGGCCTCCTGCGATCCCGATGATCTCGGCTTTGATCAGCGTCTTGACACGCGCGGCCACCTTGCCGAACTCCCCTTCATCGACGGCGATGGCCTTCTCCTTGAGGTAGGTCTTGAAGCCGTTGAGCAGGCTGTCGTCGGGATTGAACCTCCTCCGGAATCCTTCGGCGTGGACGGGATCTGAGGCGGCCTCCGCGGTGAGGGAGGGGTGCTGAGCCGTGTACCGGACGGCGTAGTCGAAGAAGGCGTTCTGCCGCAGCAGTTCCGCAAGCATGCGAGGGGTTTCCTCGCTCGGGACCTTGCGGTCCGGGCTGATCCCTCCGCCTCCGTACACGGTCCGCCCCCCGTCGGTGCGACTCGTCTGCCCCTGGGCCTCGAGCGAAGGCGGATCGTCCTCGTCGAGGTCCGAGAAATACTCCTCCAGCGAGGAGTAGTCGCGCTGGATGAGACGGCCGCTGGGGGTGTAGTACTTCGCCGTGGTCAGGGCCAGCCCTGTCTGCCGAGACAGCCTGAACACCGACTGGACGAGTCCCTTGCCGAACGTGGTCTCGCCCACGATCAGGGCCCGGTCATGGTCCTGAAGCGCGCCGGCGACGATCTCCGAGGCCGAGGCGCTGCCGCGGTTGACCAGGACTATGAGCGGGAACCGCTCCCCCTCGGTCCTGTGAGAGGCGTGGTATTCCTGGTCGGAGCCGCGGACCCTCCCCCGGGTATAGACGATCATCTTGCCGCTTTCGAGGAAGCGGTCGGCGACCTTCACCGCCTGGTCGAGCAGTCCTCCGGGGTTTCCCCGAAGGTCCAGCACGAGCCGCTGCATTCCCTGTGAGTGGAGCGTTTCCAGCGCGCGGTCCAGCTCGTCTGCTGTGTTCTGCGTGAAGTTGATGACCTTTATGTAGCCGGTTCCCGGCTGGATCATGTAGGCATTCGTAACGGAGCTGGTCGGGACCGTGTCACGGGAGATCGTGAACTCCAGGGGTTTGTCGAAGCCCGCCCGCTCGACCGTGATGGTCACCTCCGTCCCCTTGGGGCCCCTGAGGTACTTCACCGCGTCTCGAATCTCCAGACCAAGCGTGTCGATGTCGATGCTGGCAGACTTGTCCCGGATGTGGCTGATCACATCGCCGGCTCGGATCCCCAGCCGCGCGGCCGGCGTTCCGTCGATAGGGGAGATGACCGTCAGCGGCTTGTCCTTTCCCCTCTTGTTGATCACGATCCCCAGGCCGTAGAACGCCCCTCGCTGCTCTTCCTGCATGTCGCGGTACGATTCCTCATCGAGAAAATTCGTGTGCGGATCGAGAGTCCTCAGCATCCCACGGATCGCGTTGTAGACGAGGGTGTCGGTCGGGACCTCATCGACGTAGCGGTCCTCGACGATGGAAAGGATCTGCCCGAGGGTCTTGAGGCTGTCATCGAGCTTGTCGCCTGTGGCGAGAGTCGAGCCGCCGAGCAGTCCTCCGGCCAGGGATCCGGCGAGAACGACAGCGAGAGAGATCATCAGAGAACGCGCTTTCATTCTTTTCTGCTCATTCCACCAGAGGTCGGGAAGCAAATTATATGGTGATGCCGCGGGCCCTGCAAGGAAACATGGCGTAAGTGCTCGGTCCATTTGATGTTGCACGACCGGAGCATTAGAATCCGTTTGTTCCGATGTTCGGCTCGATCGGTGGTCCCGAGATCTTCCTCATCCTGGTCCTCGCACTCATCGTGCTCGGGCCGAGGCGACTTCCGGAGCTGGGAAGGGCGCTGGGAAGAGCCGTGGCGGAGTTCCGGCGGGCGACCGCCGAGTTCCGCGAGGGCGTCGAGCGGGAGCTGGATCTCGACCCGATGCGGCAGGCCGGGCGGGAGATCGTGCGAGCGAGACGCGAGATCGCGGAGCTGGCGCGCGCCCCGGCCAGGGCCCTCTCGCGCGAGCTGGCCAAGGAAGCGCAAACCGGGCAGGGGGCGGACCTGGCGGCGGGGTCGATCGCGCCTCCCATGCCTCCGGCAGAAACGGTAGCCAAGAATCCTCCCGCGGAGGATGCGCCTGCTTGCGAGGCTCCGCCATCCGGCCTCGACCCGGAACCCTCCCTCCCCCTGGAATAGCGAACGGACCTCGAAGAGGCGTTCCTCCTCTGGAGCAGTTCACTTGGCGACGCCGTTCTTGAGATCGATTGAGCAGCAGGCAGACAAGCGACGCCGCTCCTCCGAGGCGCGCATGCCTTTTCTCGCGCATCTCGAGGAGTTGCGCCGCCGGGTGATGAGATCCTGCATCGCCGTGGGGATCGCCTTCGTCGTCTGCTACTGCTTCTCGGGGCCGATCCTGAGGTTCTTCCTCAGGCCGATCCGCGAGAGCCTCCCCGCCGGTGGGGACATCGTCTTTCGCCAGCTTGCGGAGCCGTTTCTGATCTACATGAAGGTCGCTCTTGTTGCCTCGCTGTTCGCGGCCTCCCCCTACGTGTTCTGGGAGATCTGGAGGTTTGTCGCACCCGGGCTGCTGCAACGGGAAAGGCGCTGGGCGCTTCCCTTCCTGATCGGTTCGCCGGCGCTGTTCTTTGCGGGAGGGCTCTTCGGATACTACCTGCTGCTTCCGATGACCTGCGGCTTCCTGGTGGCGATCGGCAGCGACTTCAAGCCGTTGATCGGCCTGCGCGAGGCCTTCTCCTTCGAGGCCTGGTTGCTGCTGGGGCTGGGGATCGTCTTCCAGATACCGGTGCTGGCGGCCGTGCTCGCCCGGGCGGGGCTGATCTCGGCCGGATGGCTCTGGAGGCAGTTCCGTTATGCGGTGCTGGTGATCTTCATCATCGCTGCGGTGCTGACACCGACGCCCGATATGATCACCCAGACGGTCTTCGCCGCTCCCATGATCCTCCTCTACCTGCTCGGGATCCTCATCGCGGCCCTCGCCGAGAGGCGCTGACCTGTCCGAGGTTTTCCGGCTGCGGCCGGAGCGAGCCCCTCGCCGTGCGAGCGCCCCGGGCTTCAGGCCGACCCGCGGATGGGAACTGACCGCTCCGCCCGGCGCCTTGACAGGCCCTTCGGACGGCCCCTATCCTGCGGGCGATGTCCGACCCGTCGCCGATCCAGCGCCCGGGCGAGCCGGCCGGAAGACCCCCTCTCACCGCATTGATCCCGACTTACAACGAGGAGGCGAACATCGGCGAATGCCTCGCTTCCGTGTCCTGGTGCGACGAGATCCTCGTCGTCGATTCCTTCTCGACCGACCGGACCGTGGAGATCGCACGCCAGGCCGGGGCGCGCATCCTCGTTCACGACTACATCAACTCCGCCTCCCAGAAGAACTGGGCCATCCCCCAGGCCTCGCACGAGATGGTCCTGGTCGTGGACGCCGACGAGCGAGTGACCCCGGAGCTGAGAAGGGAGATCGAGACACTTCTGGGGGAGGGGCCGAAGGCGGACGGGTACGCCATCCGGCGGGTCAACTTCTTTCTCGGGCGGCAGGTCCGGCACGGAGGCTGGGAGTCCGACCGCGTCATCCGCCTCTTCCACCGCGACAGGGCGTGCTACCAGCAGCGCGAGGTGCACGCGGAGGTCGAGGCGCAAGGGCCCGTGGCCCAGCTCAGCGCGCCGCTCCTTCACTACACCTTCCGCTCCTTCGCGCAGTACTGGCCGAAGATCCAGCGCTACTCGGACTGGGGAGCGAGCCAGGCGTTTCGCGAGGGGCGGCGCGCGGGGTTCGGTTCGGTTCTGCTGCGGCCAGCGGGCCGCTTCCTGAAGATGTACCTCCTGCGACTGGGATTCCTCGACGGCGTTCACGGCCTCGTTCTCTGCATGCTCTCCGCTTTCAGCGTGTATCTGAAGTACGCCAAGCTCTGGGAGATGGGCCTGCGCAGCAGGGAAGCGCCGGAGGTATGAAGCCGGTCCAGATCCTCCACCTCAACACGGAAAGCGGATGGCGGGGCGGGGAAGCCCAGACACTCCTTCTCGCCAGGGGCCTGCGGGACCGCGGGCACGGGGCGATCATTGCCGCACCGGAGGGAAGCGAGCTCGCGCGGAGGGCTTCCGAGGATGGGCTGGAGGTGTGGACCTGCCGGATGCGCGGGGAGTTCGACCCGGCGGCCGTGCTGCAGCTTTCCCGCCTGCTCCGGCAACGCCATCCGGGCCTCTTGCACTAC
>QHYA01000114.1 GCA_003223995.1 Acidobacteriota bacterium
CCGCACACACCCTCGCTTTGGACATCACTTGGACTCCTTTCGGGTCCGCAGAGCCCTGATATCGAGAGTCTCCTTGGTGACCTCATCGACGAACCGCTCGAAGTAGAGAGCCGACTTCAACTCGACCTCAGCTCCGCCGGGATCGTCGATGGTCTCGCGCGCCTTCCACAGGTAGTAATGAGCGTAGAACTGTCCGATCCGGTCGTCGGCCAAGAGCGACTCGGCGAGCGCCGCGGAGAGCGACGAGAGACTCGATGAGGCATCGTTCAGGAGCAGATATGCCCGCCCCTCTTCGATCCGCCATAACCTTTCGAGTCTGTCAAAACCGTTGCGCGCTGCATGATCCCGCGCAGCCTGGGCCGCCTGGAGCGCCCCAGCTGCGTCTTCTTGTTCGAAGCGCAGCCTGGTTCGAACCGCCATCGCTCTATTGACGCCGTATAGGTCGCCGGCCTTCTCGTAGGAGTCCAGGGCCAGCGCGAGGACCGATTCGGCGTGCTTGAAATCAGCCAGATCGACCAGCACGGAAGCCTTCTCATGGAAGATCCAAGCTCGGTGCTGATCTTCGCCAGGCTTCAGACGCGCCTCGGCACGGCTCAGGAAGGCCAGGGCTGCTTCCCCTGAGCCGAGCCAATGCCAACAATGGGCGGCTTGAATCAGCACCGGGACCAGCAGCGTTGGATCAGGTGGTTCCAGGAGAATGTCGTCCACGATCTGGCGGGAAAGCTGGAACTTCCCCAGTGAGCCGGCCGCGACCGCGAAGGACAGAAGCGACTTCTGTCTGACTATCCGAGAGTCGGGCTTGCCTTGCACCAGATGTCTCAATGTGAACAGATGGGCAAGCCCCTTGCGGATATCGCCCCCCTTCCACTCCTTCACCCCCTCCTTGTATAGAGTCTCGGGGTTCCTGTCCGCCGGCAGGATGTCCGCCAGGTCCTCGAGGTCGAGGAGGTCGCCGACCATCTGAAGCGGGAGGTGATAGAGGTTGAGCAACCGGTACAAGCGCTTCAACCCGGGGTCCACCTTCGCCTTCTCGACCTTCGCGAGAGTCGTGAAGGGGATGATGGCCCGAGACGGGTGCAGGGCAATCCGGCTCATTTGCTATTTAGATACTACGACCGTCTCGACGAAGCAACAACTTTCGAACAACGTTTCCTTCTTAAACGGCTTTCTCGCTCGCCTTCCCCCTCATGAATGCCACGATGTGCCGGCAGCCCGGATTCGAAAAAAAATGAACCACGGTGATTTCGTCCCGCAATATGGACCACTTCGTTTTCAGCCTCTTTGGAGGTTTCTCTCGCTCGGCTACGGATGCATGTCCAGGAAAAACCCTTCTCGTTCATGATCTTGTGGTCACGTCATGAGGGGCACTGCAAGGCTTGGGATGATGGGCATCCGGCGGAGCCAAGGGCCGTGAGGGGCCACCAACGCGGCTGAGGGCTACTTGTCGCGCGCCTGCCGGGGGCCAGATCCGCTCGTCCGGCCCCCCCCAATTGCTCCGGACGTGCACGGGGTTTGGGTCGGCCCTCGACTATATTGCCCCTTCGGAGAGTTACTCTTCGCGGGGTGCTGCGGGCGAGTAGGATATTCTGTAAATTGCGCCCGCTTCGTCGTCCGAGACGAGAAGCGCTCCGTCCGGCATGACCTCCACGTCCACCGGCCGCCCCCAGGCATCCTGCCCCTCCAGCCAGCCTTCGGCGAAAGGCTCGTAGCGGATCGCGCGATTCCCTTGCAGGCGCACGAGAGCCACGCGGTAGCCGATCTTCGCGCTGCGATTCCAGGAGCCGTGCTCCGCGATGAAGATCTGGTCACGGTACTCCTCCGGGAACATCGCCCCTGTGTAGAAGCGCATGCCGACAGCGGCCACATGCGGCCCGAGCTTCATCGCGGGAGGAGCGTAGCTACTGCAGGGGCGGCCCTTGCCGAACTCGGGGTCGGATATGTCTCCGCCGTGGCAGTAGGGGTAGCCGAAGTGCATTCCCTTTCTCGGAGCGACGTTCAGCTCGTCGGGCGGGATGTCGTCTCCCAGCATGTCCCGTCCGTTGTCCGTGAACCAGAGCTGGCGCGTCACGGGATGCCAGTCGAACCCGACGGTGTTGCGCACTCCTCGCGCGAAGACCTCCAGGCCTGTGCCGTCCGGCTTCATGCTCATGATCGAGGCGTAGGGGTCTTCCCTTTCGCAGATGTTGCAGGGCGCTCCGACCGGGACATAGAGAAGCCCGTCGGGGCCGAACCGGATGAACTTCCATCCATGATGCCGGTCCTTGGGAAAGGTGTCGTTGACAACCGCGGGCTTCAGCGGCCGTTCAGGATGCTGAAGCCACTGGATGATCCCATCGAGAGCACACCTGCAGGTCCCAGGGCCATCGAGCGGGCGCCGGGGACACCGCTGGCGTAGATGTCGATCGCGAATCCTCTCGGAAGCCGGACCTTCTGCAGCGGAAGGGCTGACCCTCCTCTGGCCATGCAGGCGGTCAGACCCGCAGCGACGGAGAGGACGCAGAGCATTCGAACGACCGGCGCCGGTCTGTCCACGAATGAAGATTACATCGGAACGCCCGGGCTCATCTCGGCCGCGTTCTTCCGAAGGGCCCGGGTGAACTCCTCCGCCGGGACGGGCCGGCCCAGAAGGAACCCTTGCATGAGGCTGCAGCCCTGCTGCTGCAAGAACACCAACTGCTCCCGGGTCTCCACCCCTTCTGCGATCGTCTCCAGCTCCAGGCTCCGGGCCATGGCGATGATCGCCACCGTGATGGCGGCGTCGTCCGGGTGGGTGGCGACGTCCCGCACGAACGAACGGTCGATCTTGAGCGTGTCAACGGGGAAACGCTTCAGGTAGCTCAGGGAGGAGTAGCCCGTGCCGAAATCGTCGATGGAGATCCGCAGGCCCATGGACTTGAGATCGTTCAGCATGCCGACGGTTTCCTCGGCTCGTTGCATGAAGACGCTCTCGGTGATCTCCAGCTCCAGAAATGATGGATTGAAGCCTGCGGTTCTGATCAGCTCCTCCAGCATCCTCACGAAGCCCGGCTGCAACTGGTGCCCGGAGAGGTTGACAGCTATTCGAAGAGACCCGAATCCGTCTCTGTGCCACGCCCGGCTCTGGTGAAAGGCCTTGCACAGCACCCATTCCCCTATGGGCACGATCAGGCCGGTCTCCTCGGCGAGGGGGATGAAATCCGCGGGCGGGACAAGCCCGAGCTCCGGATGCTTCCAGCGCACGAGCGCTTCCGCGCCAACAATCGAGCCATCGCGGACGTCGAACTGCGGCTGGTAGTGGAGGACCAGCTCATCGCGCTCGATAGCCCTTCGCAGACCCGTTTCCATGGAAAGCCGATGGGAAGCGGAGGAATTCATCGAGCCGTCGTAGAACTGATACCTGTTCCTGCCCGCGCTCTTGGCGTGATACATGGCCGTGTCGGCGTTCTTGAGCAGAGCTTCGACATCCTCCCCGTCGGAGGGGTACACGCTGATGCCGATGCTGGCCGTGATGAAAACCTCGTGACCTTCGAGAACGAAGTGATCCTTCAACACCTCGAGGATCCGGAGCGCGACCCGGGCCGCGTCCTCCCCCCGCGTGATGTCGATGATGGACAGGACGAACTCGTCGCCGCCAAGTCGGGCCAGCGGCTCATCCGGTTCGCGCGGATCGCCCCGAGCGATGGCGTCGGTCGGGCGAATGCGGCATCTGAGTCGCTCGGCAACCTCCTGAAGGAGCTTGTCCCCGGCGCTGTGGCCGAGCGTGTCGTTGATACGCTTGAAATGGTCCAGGTCCATGAACAGCGTGGCCACCAGCCGCTTGTGGCGCCGCGCGCTGGCGAGCACTGATTCCAGCCGCTCCTTGAAGAGGCGTCTGTTGGGAAGATGGGTCAGGCTGTCATAGTCGGCGAGAAAGCGGATCTGCTCTTCCGCCTGCTTGCGCTCCGTGATGTCCTGGGTGGTCCCGACAATCAGGGCCGGCCGACCGGCTTGGTCGGGCAGGATCTCCGCCTGCTCGTGAACGAAGCGCACGGTCCCGTCGGGCATCAGTATCCGGTGGTCGGTGCTGTAAGGCTGCCCGCGCCGGATGGCGTCCTCGACGGCGCCCACGACGACATGCCTGTCCTCCGGGTGGACCCGCTCGAGAAAACACTCGTACCTCGCACCTGCCGGCTGCGGCGCGATCCCGAAAATCTGGTACATCTCGTCCGAGCATTCGACCGTTCCCGCATCGAGGTCTCGCTCCCAATTCCCGAGGCGGGCGATCCTCTGGGCGGTCGCGAGCCTGGATTCGCTCGTCCGCAGGTCATCCATCGCCCGTTTGGCCCGGAGCATGTAGCGAACTCGATGGCCCAGGGCAAGCCACTTCAACGGCTTGGAAGCGAAGTCGGTCGCGCCGGCCTCGTAGGCCTTGTCGACGGACTCGAGGTCGTCGAGGCCGGTCAGCATGAGGACGGGGGTCGCTTCGCCCCCTGGCAGGCGGCGCAGCCGAGCGCACGTCTCGAACCCATCCATCCGGGGCATGACGACATCCAGGATGACAAGCTCCGGCTTCAGAGTCGAGAAAACCGACAGAGCCTCCGCGCCGCTGCCCGCCTCCGCGACAGAAAGGTCGTAGCGTTCCATGGTCTCGCGCAAGAGCATGCGGATGCTGTCATCATCATCCACGACCAGGACGAGAGGAGACTCCTGCGAGGAACTCTTGCGCTTCACGTCCTTGCCTCCCACAATGACTTCTGCTCGTATTTCGAGGCTCCTCGAGTCTCCCTTTCGACTCGAGCCTTGAGCCAAATATAGGCATCTGAGGAACTTAGACAAGAAAGACCGCTCCGCACGCCAGGGGTCCACACCGACAGTGCAGAGGCTCGGTGCGGGGAGGGGTCCGCAGCAGACGTGTTTCCGGCTCCGATTGCTTTCCGGCTTTCTGTAAGCTGCGAGAGAAGGCGTCGCTCACGCCTTCCGAAAGGAAGCCCGGCTGCAGCGGTGGACGCTCCGGGTGGCCTCCCCCGGGAAGTCCGCGCGCCCGAGTGCTCGAGCTCGATTCTGCATGGCCTCGAACGTCTCGTTTCCGATCCGCACCGCTTCTATCCCCTGTCTCGCTCTTCTGATCTGCCTGGCGTCCGCCCCGGCGGCACAGGATGCCATCGGCGCCGGCGGGGCCGCGCCCGAGTCCTCCAGCATGATCGAAAGGATACGGACCGAGCGGGTCGTTCTGCCTGTTCTTTTCCGGGCGGATGAAAAGGCGCCAGGGGCGTGTACGGGCCTTGGCGCCGCGGACCTTCGGGTCTTCGAGGACGGCCAGCCGGTCCTTTCCGTGGAGTCCGTCGACAGACAGAGGCGGCCGGCCATGCACGCCATCGTGATGGACGTCAGCGCAAGCATGTCGGGGCGGCTGCCCGATTGCCGCCAAGCCGCGAAGAGCTACATCGACCAGCTTCGCCCGGGCGAAGAGGCGATGGTCCTCTCCTTCGACGACCGCTTGATCCTTCGAGCGCCGCCGACTACGGACAGGGAACGCCTCCGCTCGGCAATCGACCAGCTCGAGGCCGGCTCGAGCACCCTGATGTGGGATGCCTTGTACCAGGTGATCGGGCAGCTCGCCGCAAGACCGGAACGCAAGGTGATCGTCCTGCTCACCGATGGAGCGGATACACTCAGCCTGACCCCTTTCCAGGACCTCCTGGGCCTGGCCTCCTCCACGCCCGACCTGAGCATTTTTGCGATAGGCCTCGACCTGCCGGAGCGGGGCGGGTCGCGGGCGGTTCTGCGCGATCTGACTCGCGCCACGGACGGGGCTTTTTTCGATCTGCGGGATCTCACGCGGCTTCCCGAGCTTCTCCAGGGGATCCGCGACCTCCTCGACAGCGAGGCATATGTCGTCTACGAGCCGGTCCCATTCGGTCGAAACCGGCGAGACCCTGATCCGCGGAAGATCTCCCATGCTTTCCGTAAGGTGAGCGTCGATCTGGCGCGAAACGGCACCTCCTGCCGGATCAAGACACTCCGCAGGCAGCGATTCGCAGGGGAGAAGCCCGGGGCAGGCGCCGGCGCCGGGGCCTGCGCCAGCGATGAGATCCGTGCGGATCCGGCAGGAAGGGTACCAGCCGGGCTGCGGCCTCCGCCTGCGACCTGCCCCTTTCCCCTCCCCGCTCGGTGGCGGGGGCTTCGCGTCGAGTGGAAGGACCCGTCCTGTGCCTCGGGTTCGTTCCTCCGCGCCGAGTCCGGAGGGATCACGGGCTGCGCTCTCGACATCCTGCGCGAATGGGGCCCGCGGTTCTTCGGACGGATCGGACCGGTCGGCCCGGCCCCCCTGTTCGGGCTGCGGCGGTTCTTCGTTGCGCTGGGGCCTCTCGCGACTCTCCCGAGAACGCCCGCGCAGATCTTCATGAGGTGGATGATCGAGGGCGTGCATCCGACCGCCGCTGTGAACGAGCGTCCGTACGAGACCAGCCCGTTCCTCCTGAACGGACAGACGTTCCTGGAGATGCGCGGGCAGCTCGCTCGCGTGCTCTTCGATCACTACCCCGAGTATCGCCTCTTGCTCCAGGACAACCTGCGGAGACGTGCCCGCGAGGAGCAGGAGGCCTGGGAGCTGGAGGTGCGGCGAGGAGTCCCGGAACTGCCCGATGCAGACCTGGCGAGACTCCGCTCGCTCCGGCAGGAAGAACTCTTCGGTCGCCTCTCCGTACCGACCGAGACGGACCTTCAGGAGAACCTCGGGGAGTGGCTGGGGGACATCGAAGCGAGAACGCTGGCGCTGCAGATAGAAAAGGAGGCCGCGAACCTGTTCCTGACGGCCCCGCCCGGGGAAGGCTCCAGCGCGCTGGAGAACATCGATCGGATCGAAGCCTCCTGGGGAGATCTCGCTTTCTGGTTCGCGACGTCGGAACGGGCGCGGATCGTCACGCCTCTCGTTCCCGTCTTCGACGGCTCGAGGGATCGTGTAGGCTTCTGGCGCGTGGTGATCCCCCGTCCTGCTCCGATCGCCACAGGACTCGCGGTGCCCGCGCTCCCTCCAAGGGAGATCCTGCCTGAGGATCGGCTCCCCGCCCGGCCCGCCGGCCTGCGGCTCATCAGGCGCCTGCTGGAGAGCGATGATGTCCGCCTGCGTCTCTCAGACCGGTTTCGCGTCGCATCTCTATGCGAGGAGCCCCTCTCTGGGGCCGAGCTCAGAAACATGCTGGGCAAGGGGAGATTGAAAGAGGTTGGACGGCGGGGGTTCACCCTCTCGATCCAGCTCGAATCGCGCGAGAAAAAGGGAACCGCCGGGAACAGGCCCCTCATCGAGATCGAGGCCTTCCTGACCGCTGCCCCGGACGGGGAGCCCGTGATCCTCGCCGCCAAAGCGAGCGGTGTAGGAGGCGCCGAGGCCGAGACCCTCGCCCGAGACATCGAGAGGGCCCTCATGGGCGAAGACGGCCAAGTTAAGTAAGCTATTGCCTCGCTCACGCTGCTCGATCCTCGAGCGGTCACGGAAGCGACTCGACGGTGAGCACACGGCTGCGGTTGATGACGGCGAATCTGAAAGCAGGCGCGGCCGACTCCCGCTGCCTGATCGCACTGCTCGAGCGCGAGGCGCCGGACGCACTGCCCCTCCCCTGCTGCGACGCATGGATCGCTCGAATCGACCTGCCGGGATCAGCAGGCCCCGCTCAGATCGAGGTGATCAATGCCCACATCATCCCGCCCCATTTCCTGCTTTGCCTCTGGCAGCGACGCCTGCAGGTGCGCGCCTTACGCTCCTACCTTGACTGCCTCGCGCTGCGGCCCCATGTCCTGCTGGGAGACCTGAACTCCACCGGGATCTTCCCCGCTTACCGCATGCTCGCGAGGGACCTGGCTGACGCCGCCCTCCTGTCGGCCGCTCGGAACGGAGGGAGCGTGCAGCCGACCTGGTCTCCCAGACCTGGCTGGCGGCGGATGTTCCGGATCGATCACGCCCTGGTCGATCCCTCCTTGAGCGTCCATTCGGTCCGCGTTTTCGATCTTCCCGGAAGCGATCACAGCGCCCTGATCGTTGACATCGGCTTCTGATGGAGACGCCCCGCCGGGCCTCCTCGATCTACGGCACGATCCGGACGCCCGCCGTCTCCGGCAGGGTCCAGACCCAGGCGCCCGCGAGGGCGGAGAAACCCGCCGCGAGGGCGACGCCGCCCGACAGCCCCCAGCGGCCGGCGACGGATGCGATGACGACCGGTGCGAAGAATTGCACCCCCCGCGTGACGTTCATGATCACGGACATTGCCGTTCCCCTCACGCGGGTGGGGAAGAGCTCCGAGAAGTAGGCTCCATAGCAGGACCAGGTTCCCGTTCCGACCCCTGCGAGGAACATGAATCCGATCCCCAGGAGGGGCCGCGAGCTCATCGGCTCCCACAGCAGCGTCACGGCCGCAAGGCTGACGGCGGAGATCGCGCAGTAGAGCGTGAAGGCGGGGCGACGGCCGATCGTGTCGGAGACGAGGCCGAAGCTCAGGTAGCCAGCCAGGGACCCCGCGACGAAGGTCAGCGTCCACCAACCCGATCCGAAGATCGACAGACCTCGCTGCTTCTGGAGGTAACGCGGCAGCCAGACCACCGCGAACCAGTACGCCGACATGTTCAACCCCGTCAGCAGCAAGGACCGCGCGAACAGCCCGTTGAGGTCGCCACGGAGCAACTGGAGCAGGATCGGCCTGCGCGCACGCTCCAGCTCCAGCGGGTCGAGGGTTCCCTTCGAAAGCCGGCGCCGGTGGCGAGGCCGAGGCCGAAAGGGGCGCCGCTTTGCGCGATCGCGCCGTAGCGGCCCCGACGCTCCGCCGGGAAGGTCTCCCCGATCATGGCCTGCCCCGCCCCCCATGTCCCTCCTATCCCGAGCCCCGCGAGGGCGCGCGCGGCGAGCAGCCAGCCCGCTCCCGGAGCCGCCGCGCATGCGGCGTTTCCTAGAGAAAACGAGGCGATGGCGAGAAACAGGGAAAAGCGACGGCCGAGCCGGTCGCTCATCCATCCGAAGAGAAACCCTCCTGCTCCGGTGAACCCGACGCCCACGCCGGTGAGGACAGCCAGGCTGTCTTCATCCAGCCGCAAGTCTTCCTGGACCGGCTGCAGGAGGAATGACAGAAGCATCAGGGAGTAGAAGCCCGCGAACCACGCGCCCCAGGCGAACAGCAGCACTCGGCGAGGCGCGGCTTCTTCGCGCCCGGCAGAGCCGTCCGGCAGGGTCTGCGCGTGGACGGGAGCGGCCACGCCGCTACTCGTAGCGGAGGGCTTCGATCGGATCCAGGCTCGCCGCACGCAGGGCCGGGTAGATCCCGAAGACCAGGCCGACCGTCATCGACACGCCGGTCGACAGCAGGATCGAGAAGGGGGTGACGATCGTCTCCCAGCCCGCGTAGGCGGCGACGCCGCGGGCGATGGCGAGCCCCACCACGACCCCCATCAGGCCCCCCGCGAGGCTGATCGAGAAGGACTCGATGACGAACTGGTTACGGATGTCGAGGCGGCGTGCGCCGAAGGCACGGCGCACGCCGATCTCGCGCGTGCGCTCCAGAACCGTCGCCAGCATGATGTTCATGATCCCGATCCCCCCGACGAGCAGGGAGATCCCGGCGATGCACCCCATCACGACATTGAACAGCCGCTGGGTCTTGCGACTCTGCTGCAGAAGCGCCTCGGGGACCACGATGGAATAATCGTTCGCGCCGCCATGGAGCCGCGCGAGAAGGGCATCGATGACCGCCGCCGACTCCTGAAGCTGCGAGGCGGGTCTCATCCTCACGATCAACTCGTCGAGAGGGCTCTTCAGCGGTTGCGCGGAGAACTTGCCGATCGCCGTTGTGACAGGCAGGTAGATGTCGTTGGCCGTTCCGGAGATCTTCACCCCCTGGAAGTCCTGTTCCGAGATCCCCGAGGAGACGAGGACGCCGATGACCGTCAGCCACTGTTCGTTGACCTTGAGCACTTTGCCGATCGCAGGCTCGAACCCGAAGAGCTCGCGGCGGACTCCTGGACCGATGACGCAGACCTGGGCGTACGTGTCCTCGTCCTGCTGGTCGAGAAAACGCCCCTCCTCGAGGGCAAGGTTCATCATCTCCCCGTAGCCGCTCGAGACACCCAGCACCCGCGGCTTGCACCGGCCTGTCGGGGAGAAGACCTTGTAGGCCTCGATCACGACCTTCAGGGTCACCTTCTCCGTCCCGGGGACCGCGTCCGGGATCGCATCGGCGTCGCGCTGCGACAGTCCGAGAGACTTCTTGCGGATCTCCTGAAGCTCGTCTTCCTTGTACTCCTTCGCCTGGACCAGAACGTTGCGCAGCCCCATGGTGTCGATCAGCTCGAGCGCCTGGCGCTCGGCCCCCGCTCCGATCGAAAGCATCGCGATCACGGCCCCCACACCGAAGATGATCCCGAGCATCGTCAGGAACGAGCGAAGCTTGTGGGTCCTGAGGCTCGTCAAGCTGCTCGAGAGGGCTTCGCGCAAGTCCATCATTTCGCCCTCTCCCCGGGGGCGGCCCCCTTGCCCCCGGCGGAGCCAGGGCTGGAGAGAGCCTCGGAGGCTGGGCGCGTCGGGTCACGCAGGGCGATCCTGTCTCCGGGCTGGAGCCCTTTCTCGATCACGACGCGGGAGAGGCTGTTGTGGCCGATCGCGACCTCGACCGGAGAAAAGCGGCCACCGTCCAGACGGTAGGCGACCCGCTTGCCGTCCTTCTCGAAGATTGCCCCGCGGGGGATCGTAATGATGCCGGGGATGTCCTCCAGCACGATCCTGGCCCGGACGTTCTGGCCCGGCTTCATCGCCGCCGGGTCCATCCTCTCCAGCGTGAGGATCGTCTCGAAGTACTTGATGGGCGATCTCCACTCCCGCGGCTTGGCGACCACGTCCACACGGGAGACCTTGGCCCCGTACTCGGGGCCCGGCCGCCCCTCGATCGACACCTTCGCAGCCCGTCCGACCTCGAGCCCACCGGCGTCGGATTCGAGCACGTACACCTTCACCTCCAGCGCCGAGAGATCGGGGATTTCCGCGATCTTCTGGCCGGGCCAGACGGGCTCCCCAACATTCAGCGTCTGGCCGCGCCAGTTGCGCTCCAGCACCAGAAGCCCGTCGTGTGGAGCCAGGACCCTCAGGGAGCTGAGCCCTCGCTCCGCCTGACGGATCAGGATGTCCGCCTTGCTGCGCTCGATCTCATTCAGCGACAGCTCGGCCGCTCCGAGCCTGGCGCTCGTCGAGAGCTTCCCTTCGGCGGCTTCGGATCGCTTCTGGAAAAGTCCTCTGTCGATCTCCGATTCGATGATCTCGTTGCGCGGGAAAAGATTGGGATCTTTCGCGGCGGCCTTTTCCGCGTCGGCCAGCTCCTGCCGCGAGATGTCCCGGTCGAGGGAAAGCCCCGTCGCCGTCCTCCTGTTGGCGGCAGCGGTCTTTTCGATCTTGTTCTGGCTGCTCTCGCGATCGGCCTTCCCGTCTCTCAGGTCCTTCTCCATGTCGGTCGGGTCGAAGAGCACGACCGGTTCTCCGGCCTTGACCGCCGCGCCGTCCTTCGCGAGCCACGCGACCTTCTGCATCTGCTGGATGTCGACGGGGACGACGATGGGGGTCGCCTTGACAGCCTTCAGGATCCCCGTCGCCGTCACCTCTCTGACGAATCGGCCGCGCGTCACCTCCGCCACGGCGGCGGTCGAGGGGGAGAAAGGTGAAAGCAACCGATCCCTCTCCACCACTCCGGCGAGAAGAACCCCAAGAAGGGCCAGCGCCCCTGCCCCGTAGAAGCCGCCCCGCGCGCCCGGGCGGATGATGAGCCGGCGAAGGAAGTTCATGCGCCCGCTGACAACGGCCCCTGAGACCTCCTGGGCTCGAGACGGCGAAGATCGACGGGAGAGATCAGGTCTGCCTTCGACAGACCGGACACGACCTCGACGAGCCTCTTGTTGCTCCTGCCGATCCTTACAGGCATCTCGGTGTACCGGGAGCCTCTCTTGACCCAGGCGACGGGGCCCGAGGGACGCAGGAAGATCGCTTCCCGGGGCGCCGTGAGAAGCGATGGAATCCTTCCGGTCTCTATCTCCCCC
>QHYA01000115.1 GCA_003223995.1 Acidobacteriota bacterium
GAGTATCCCGGCCCGGAGCGAGGCGTCCGGCACGGTGATCTCCTCGGCCGAGGTGGCCAGCAGCAGCTCGCGATAGGCCAGCAGGGCGGGGACGAGCGTCTCCGCGTCGGCCGGGGGCAGGCGGTACCGCTCCACCAGCTCGTCGACCTGCTCCCCGGCGAGCTGGTCGCAGAAGGCGATGAAATCAGGCTCCTTCACGAAGCGCACGTGGCCCTCGGCGCTCTCGAGACCCCCCAGGCGCGAGGCGGCGAAGCGGACGTCCCCGCCCAGCGCGATGAAGTGCGTGGCCTCCCTGAGGGGCATCTCGCGCTTGATGTCCTCCACGACATTGTGGATGTGCCGCCGGAGGAGCAGCACGCGGCGATCGTGGTGGCCGCGCCAGGAGGCGAGGGCCTGTCGCATGCGGATCGACCCGAGCGCGTAGGTCCCCGAGAAGACCGGCTCGCCGTCCCGGAGGAACGAGATATCGGCGCTGCCGCCGCCGACCTCCACGAGCAGCGTATTGCCGCGCCTGAGCATCTCGTGCTCGCCGAGCACCTCGCGCACGGCCATGTAGGTCAGGCGGTTCTCCTCGGGCCCGTCGATCACCTCGACCTCGATCCCCGTGCGCAGCCGCACGCGGTCGAGGAAGCTGTCCCGGTTGGCGGCCTCGCGCACGGCGCTCGTGGCGACGGCCCGGCAATGCACGACGCCGTACCCTTCCATGATCCGGCGGAATCCCTTGAGGACGCGAAGGGTCGCCTGCATCGTTGTGGCCTTGATGCGGCCGTCCGTGAACGTGTCCTTGCCGAGAAGGACCCCGCGCGATGCCTCCTCGAGGATCCGGACCTTTCCGTCCGGGCCGGCTTCTGCCACGACCAGGCGGACCGCGCTGGCTCCCATGTCGATGACGGACAGGATCCGGGAAGGGGCGGGGGCGGCCTCGGTAAGGCCGGCCGGGGGCGATTCGCGAGCTTCGCTCATCGCGACTCCCTGGCGAGAGCGAGGCTCCGGTCGCCCGGGGTGTGCTTCGCTTGCCCGCGGCTTCGCGATGCGGTGCTCTGTCTGGCGGCCGCCTGATGCGCGGCGCCGCGTCGTGCGGCCGATGGGGAGAGGACAACCTCCACGGGAAGGTCCAGCGTCGCCTCGAGCAGATCGAGGCGCTTGCGCGCGCCCCACATCTCGAGCTCCGCGTCCCCGCCGGCGCGGCAGCGGACGCTCAGCTTCCCTCCAGCCGCGGAGACGTGCACGGAGCGGATACGCTGGCGATGGCTGCGGTCGAGACCGTCCGCGAGGCGGAGCAGGCCCGCGAGGATCTGCACCCGTCCCCTCGTCTGTCGCGGCAGGTCGGCGAATGGCTGGTGCGAGCGCCTGGGGAGGCCGCGCCGGTGGTAACGCGCGACGGTCGCGATCACGTCGATCTCGAGCGGGTCGAAGCCGTTGAGGCGTCCGTTCTTGATGAGATAGTAGGTGTGCTTGTGGTGGCGCGCGTGGGAGATGTGGTGCCCCACGTCGTGCAGCAGAGCGGCGTACTCCAAGAGCGAGCGCTGCTCGTCGTCGAGGCCGTGCCTGCGTTTCGTCGCGTCGAACAGCGCCAGGGAGAGGCGCGCGACGTGACGCGCGTGCGGCTCGTCGAACTGGCACCGCTCTGCGAGGTCGAGCACGCTGCGGTGCCGCACGTCGGGATAGGCCTCGGCCCGCGCGAGGGTCCGGGGATGGCTGCTGATGTAGTCCAGAAGGATCCCCTCCCGCAGCGCCCAATCGCACAGGACCAGCCTTCGGGCGCCGACGCTTTCGAGCAGCGTGTCGAGCACGATGGCGCCGGCGACGATGATGTCGGCGCGGCGCCGGTCGAGCCCCGGCAGCTTCATGCGGGCGCGCAGGTCGAGCCTCGTCAGACGCCGGCGCACGGCATGGAGAGCCTCAGCCGTGACCGTCACGTGGTGCAGCGACTCGGGCCGCTGGCCCGTCTCCTCCTCCCGCGCCAGGCGCCCGAGGGCGAGGATCGTCCCGGATGTGCCGACCACGGCGTCGAAGCCCTTCTTGCGGATCCTCCGTGCGACGGGCTCGAGGGTGTTCACGACGTGCCTGACCAGGCGCCTCTCGTCGAGAGGGGAAACAGGATCGCCGGCGACGAAACGCTCCGTCATGCGGAGGACGCCGAGCTTCTCGGACACGGCCAGCTCCACTTGCCTGCCGCGACCCAGGGCCAGCTCCAGGCTCCCGCCCCCCATGTCCGCGACGAAGGCGCGCCGGCCGCCGAGGTGGATGCTGTGCAGCGCCGCCAGGTAGATGAGCCGGGCCTCCTCCTCCCCCGGGATCGCGCGCGGAAAGATTCCGACCTTACGCCCGATCCTGTCCAGGAAGTCCTCGCCGTTGCGGGCTTCGCGGATCGCGGAAGTGGCGACGGCAAGGACCTTCTCCACGCCGTGGATCTCCGCCAGCCTGCGGAAGGCCTTGAGGATCGCCATCGCGCGCTGCATGGCCGCTTCGGGGAGAAAGCCCGTCGAGAGCGTCCCGGAGCCGAGACGGACCATCTCGGCCTCGCGGTCCACGACGCGGAAGGCGCCCGAAGCGTTGACCTCCACGATGACCATGTGGATCGAGTTGCTGCCCAGGTCGATGGCTGCGATCTTCATCGTTGTCCGAGGCGTGTGCTCATGCTATTGTGAGGCCTTCCAAGTTTACCAGGGGGTCCCACATGCACCCGGCTCCCGTCGGAACCGGAGACCGTGTCGTTCCCGTTGTCAGGGGAAGGATAAAGGATCTCTTCAAGAATCTCCCGCTCGCGATGGCCGGCCAGGAGGAGGCCGTACACCAGATCCGCGTCGCATCCCGCCGGCTGCGCGTGACGCTGCCGATGGCCGCCCTCAAGCCCAAGGGACAGCGAGTGAAGCGCGCGGTGCGCCGTCTCAAGGAACTCACGCGTGTCGCAGGAGCAAGCCGCGACCTCGACGTCGCGCTCTCGCTGCTTCCGGCGGCGGTTCCGCCACAGTCCGCGACGCCCTCGGCGAGGGCGGCGCTTGCCCGCAGGCTCCGGGCTGCGCGCAGCCGTGCCCGACGGCGGATGGTCGAGTCCCTGCTCGACTTCGACATCGCCGGTCTCCGGAAGGACCTTGGAAGGATCGTGGAGCGGGGAGGGGAGGATCTGTTCACCGCGCTGATGCGCGTCCGGCTCATGCGGGAGGAGGAGGGCTCGGCGCTGCTCGCGGAGCTGCAGCGGATCGGCCGCCGGTTCGATCCCGAGGCGCTGCACGACGTCAGGTCGCGCGTTCGCCGCCTGCGCTACGCGGCCGAGTTCAGCGCCGCTCTCACGGGCGGTCCGCCCAAGGCGGCGAGGCGCTTCAAGGAGGTCCAGGAGCTCCTGGGCGAGATGCACGATGCCTGGGTGCTGGCGCAGTGGCTCGGCCGGCAGGCCGAGCTGTCCGCGAAGCGGGGACGAGAGGAGGAAGCCGCAGAGGCACGCCGCCTGGCGGCCTCCTGCGAGGACCTCAGCCGAAAGCTGCACGAGAAGTTCCTCGAGACGAATCCCGCCGAGATTCTGCAGCAGGCGCTCAGCCTCGTGGGCCGGAGCCTCTCGGTCGCCTAGAAATAGAAATAGGTGCGAGTCCTCCTGATCCGGCACGCCATCGCCGTCCCGAGGGGAACCCCGGGAGTCCCCGACGAGAAGAGACCGCTGACCCCGGAAGGAGAGGAGCGCTTCCGCGAGGCAGCGCGCGGCCTCGCCCGGGTCGTGGAACGTCCGGCCGTGCTTCTCACCAGCCCGCTTCCGCGCGCGCGACGGACCGCGGAGATCGCCGCGAAGGCGTGGGGGAAAGTCCGGGTCCGGAACGTCGAGGCCCTGGCGGCGGGGACCTTCGAGGAGATCGCTTCCGTGCTCGCCTCCCATGATCCGGACGCGACAGTCGGCCTGGTCGGCCACGAGCCGCACTTGTCGCGGCTTCTGGCCAGGCTGCTGCACGCCCGCGAGAGCGATCGGCTGACGTTTCGCAAAGGCGGCGCCGCCCTCGTCGAGCTGACCGAAGCTCCCGCCGGGGGGGGCACGCTCATCTGGTTTCTGCCGCCGAAGGTCCTGCGCAGGATCGGCAAAGCTTCCCGCGAAAGCTGACCTGTACACTCTCGATGTGAACGCAGAGTTAACTACGAAAGAGACGACCGAAACGGGAGTCGACGACGCCTCTACTGCAGGCGGAACTTCGAGAGATCGATCTGCGGTGGAGGGAACTTCATGTGCAGCTCCTCGAGAGCCTCCACGATGATCTGGGAGACGGCGAGATTGCGGAACCACTTGTGGTTCGAGGGGACGAGGTACCAGGGAGCCGTCGGCGTGCTGCAGTGGGAGAGGACGTCTTCGTAGGCCTTCCTGTAGTCGTCGAAGTACTTCCTCTCCTCGAAGTCCGACGCGGACAGCTTCCAGTTCCGGGTCGGGTCGTCGATCCGCTCCTGGATCCGTTTTTTCTGCTCGTCCTTGCCGATGTGGAGGAAGAATTTGAGGATCCGGACGTCGTTCTCGACCAGCATCTTCTCGAAGGCGTTGATCTGCTCGTAGCGTCTCGACCAGACCTCCCGCGGCGCCAGCTCGTGGACGCGCACGACGAGGACGTCCTCGTAGTGCGAGCGGTTGAAGATGCCGATGTCGCCGCGCGGCGGAACCTTCTGATGAACGCGCCAGAGGAAGTCGTGGTCGAGCTCCTCGGCTGAGGGGACCTTGAAGGGGGTGACGACGACACCTTGAGGGTTGAGGCCGGACATCACGTGGCGGATGGTGCCGTCCTTTCCCGAAGCATCCGGGCCCTGGAGCACGATCAGAAGGGCGTGTCTGTTCTGGGCGTAAAGGAGGTATTGCAGCTCGGCCAGACGCGCCAGGTTCTTCTCGAGGACGCGGGCGGCGCTGGCCTTGCTATTGAAGCCCGGCGTGTCGCCGGGGTCGCAACGCGAAAGTCGGAGCCGGCTTCCCGGCTCGATCATCAGCTTCCGGCTCAGGTTCACCAGCGCCTCCCCGCGCGAAACGGCGGACGGACGCGAGGTGCGTACTCTAGCGCGAAATCAGCCGCGATCGGCACGCTCGTGAGGGCATCGAAGAACTGGAATCTGAGCGCCACCTACGTATTCGAAGACCGAGGGGAACTACCGAGGCCGCTTCTTCCGGTATTCCGAGGAGAGAGACGTCGCGGCTGGCGTTGGCCTTGTGGCTCATGACGGTCGGAGCGGCGGCGCCCGCCTTGGCT
>QHYA01000116.1 GCA_003223995.1 Acidobacteriota bacterium
GTGGGTCAAAGCCGAAAACATCCACTGGGGCGCTGCGGCTGTTCTGAGCTGTGGCGCACTGGCAGGTTCCTGGATCGGCGTGCTGCTCCTGGCCCGGTTTCCGGTCCGCCCCTTGAAGATCTCGCTGGTGGCGCTGCTCCTTCTGGCAGCGGCGAAGCTGGCCGAGGTCCCCATGCCAGCCCCCGCGTCTGCTTTTTTTCCCCGCTGGAGCAGCGAGATGGGGATGGCCGTTGCTGTCGCTGTCGGTATTGCCGCCGGAATCGCCTCGTCGCTGTTCGGGATCGGGGGAGGGATCATCGCGGTTCCCGGGCTCACCATCCTTTTCGCAGACGTTCCCTTCCACGAAGCGCGAGCCACGAGCCTGGCGATGATCGTCCCCACGAGCCTCCTGGGCTCGCTTCTCCACTTCCGCCTCGGGACCGTCGATGGACGCGCTGCCGGAGTCCTGCTCCCCCCGGCGCTGATCGGCGCGCTGCTCGGCGTCCTCTCGGCGAACAGGCTCTCCGAGCAGCCGCTTCGGTGGAGTTTTTCCTGTTTCCTGATCTTCGCCGCGTGGCGGCTGGCGCGTTCGCCGGCGAGGGACGAGACCGAATCGGCCGCTACCCGCTAGCGCTAGCGGAAGGCGTCCGCTCGGGGCCTCACGGCGAGTACTTCTCCAGGAGTTGACGGAAAGCGGGCTCCCCGGCCAACGTCAGGAAGGACGCATCTCGCCCCGCCATGCTTGCCGGGCCTGGACGGCCGGTGTGACGGCTCGCCTCGAAGCTGCGAGTCAGGGCCTCGATCGCCTTTTTCTTGTTTCCCAGAGCGGCTTCCGATGCGGCGAGAGTGTATTCGATCGAGGCGCGCTGCTCGTCGCCGTCCGCGGCCGCCAGAGCGGCGCGAAGCGTTTGCAGGGAGGCCGACGCGGCCCCAAGGAGCTGCTGTGCCTGTCCCTTGCCGAGCAGGGCTCGCCAGCGATCGGATGGCGGCAGCGCCTGGCCCGCGGACGGGTCGAGAGCCGACTCGAAGTGCCGCAGGGCGCCCCTCAGATCCGGCGGGTTGGAGCGCAGCAACAGGTGCTCTGCAAGAGCGAGGTGCACGGGGGCATTCGCCGGATCGGCCGCGAGGAAATCCTCCATGCAGAGCACGACTCGGGAACTGTCCCCTTCGGAGTCGGCCTTCATCGTCCGGGCGTGCAACTGCTTGGCCATTTTCTCGAAGAGCTTGTCGGCCAGAACGTGGAGCGCCTCACGGTCGGTCGTCGCTGCCAGCAGCAGCACGCGGCCGAAGGACTTCGCCGCAGCGCCGCTGCCCATCACCGCTTCGCGAAGGATCTCTCCGGGATCTCCGGCGGTCGCGGGCGGGGGCAAGAGCGCGTAGACGGCCTGGAAGCCCCCTGTCGGGGTCCTGATCGCCACGTCGGCCTCTTCGGCAGTGACGATACCCGATCGCCGGAGCGACGCGAGAACGAGCGAGACGCCGCGGGAAGTTGTCGAGTCGAGCGTTCTGTCCGATCCGGGCTCCGCCACGGACCATCCATCCGGCAGGTCGCCGGTGGAGGGAACCAGACCTGCAAGGTCGAGGCACGCCTTCGGCCGATCCTCGCGCGGGGCAGCCGCCTGCTTCCCGGAGCCGCCCGGAGCGACGACGGGATCGGTCGCGGCAAACAAGAGGGGCAACGGTATCGCTGGCGCGATGGATAGAAAGGAGGCGAGCAGCAGAGATCGCGCCCCGGAAAGCATCACGCCGGAGATTCTATATAATCCGAAGACGAGACCGCCAGCGAACGATCGCGAACGATTGCGGAGCAGCGGCTCCTCGTTGGAGGGCCTCCCGCCTTCTCGGCCCATTCGAATGTGAGCCGGTCAGAAGATCCTCGGGGCGGCCGCGCAAGTGCCGCAAGATCCGGAGAATGAAGGCGCTGCCACGTTCAGTCGAGACGCCGGAGCAAATAACAGGCTGGTTCGACAGCCAGGGGTTCGTGTGCTCACCAGAAGTGTCCACGACGCTGCAGCTTTCGGAGGCTCTCCGCAAGCCGCTCCTGCTGGAGGGGCCTCCTGGGGTCGGAAAAACGGAGATCGCCAAGCTCTGGGCCGGTTTCCACGATTCCCCCCTCATCCGCCTGCAGTGCTACGAGGGCCTCGACGAGAACAAGGCGCTCTACGAGTGGTCCTACGGCAAGCAGATGCTTTACGCGCAGCTGATCCGGGAGAAGGTGGGGGAGCTGCTGCGAGACGCCCCCGATCTCAAGTCCGCCATGGAGATGCTGCGCGGGCAGGCCGACGAGTTCTTCTCGCGCGATTTTCTGCTTCCCCGTCCGCTGCTTGCCGCGATCACCTCCGACCGGCCCGTCGTTCTGCTGATCGACGAGGTGGACCGGTCCGACGAGGAGTTCGAGGCCTTCCTGCTCGAGGTCCTATCCGACTACCAGGTCTCCGTTCCAGAGCTGGGGACCCTTCGTGCGATGCATCCCGCACGAGTGATCCTCACGAGCAACGACACGCGGGAATTGTCCGAGGCTCTGCGCCGGAGGTGCCTCTACCTCTACATCAACTACCCCTCCTTCGAGGACGAGCTGCGGATCGTGGAGAAGCGGGTTCCGGAGGTCGGAGAGGAATTCTCGAAGCGGATCGTGCGGTTCGTGCAGAACCTCAGGAAGGCGGGCTTGCGGAAGGCCCCCGGAATCGCCGAGACGGTCGACTGGGCTCTTGCTCTGGTGACCGTGGGGGCCGCGTCATTGTCCGAGGAGGTCCTCAGGAAGACCCTCGGCGCGCTGCTGAAAAACCGCGAGGATGTGGAGCGGGTGCTCGCCGACGTACCGAGGTACCGCTGATTCGAAGTGCCTTCCCCGCGCTCCGGGGAGAGACCGGACCGGGCTCATGCACCCCTCGGGGGACGCTCCTGGGCGCGGGAGCGAGCGGGTCGAGCCGCTCTTCACCGAGTCTTGAAGTCGACCCTCTCCGTCACCCAGGTGCGCACGGTCAGCCCGGCTTTCACAGCCGGCCTGTAACGCCAGCTCCTGACCGCGGTCAGCGCGGCATCGCCGAGCGTCGGAGAACCGGCCCGCAGCACGCGGGCGTCGCCCACACGCCCTGATTCCGTCACGAGGACCCGGAGCAGAACTTCCCCGTCGGGAGACATTCCGGAAACCTCCGAGGGATGAGTCGGGACCGGCCGCGAGATCGAGACAGGCGGGATGTCAGTGGCCTGAAGGGAGGCTTCACGCAGGGCAGAGGCCAGGGTCTGTTGCTCCGAAGCGAGATCCTCGTTCGAGTCCGCATCCCCGCCGGAAGAAAACATCTGCGCCACGTGCCCAGGCTTGGTCAGAGATGTCTCCGCCGGCCGGCTCGAGCGAAGCGGTGGCGAAGAATGTTTCTTGGAACGGGGAACGCTCGTGGGAGAGGAACGGCGCGAAGACGCGGCATCGGGTGAGCCGGACGTGCCGGATCGGACGGCGGAGGGGCTGACCGATTCCTCGAGGGCTCCTGCCTCGATGAGCCTCACGTTGGGCTTGGAGCCTGCGGAGGCGCCCGGACCGGCCTCCTCGACGGCGGGCGGCGGCGAATGCGATGGCTCTGATCCTTCGATCTCGGTAGGTTCCGCTGCTTTCTTTTCCATCGGAGGGGCAGGCGGTTGCGGCTCCGCCGGAGCCGCTGTTCCCGTTACGTCTCGCAATGACTGGGCCCTGGGGGGCGCGGGAGGATCTGGCGCGAAGAGGATGCCGCTCATCCAAGAAGCGAGGGCGAGGCCGCCAATGAGGGCTCCGAGAGTCAATGCGTATATTTTCCGCTTCTTCCCGGATGTCCGTGTCGCGCTCGGGCGGGATGCGCCGGCAGGAGAAGGCAGCCCAGCAGCCACCGCGGGTCTGAGCGGCTCGTCGGCGAGGGCGATCATCTCCTCGTTCTTGGGCAAGGGACCGATATCCGGAATAGCCCGTGGGTCGAGATCGGGGACCGGCGCCAGCGGCGCATCTGGAGGCTCTCTCGCTCCAGGAGGCTCCGATGCTTCCAGCAGTCTCAGATCGGCGTATATCTCCCGCTCCGGCGTCTTGACCAGGGAGGCCTTCTGCGCGGGGAGGCCTTCGACCGCCTCCGACCGCTTCGATTGGAGGAGCTCTCCGGAAAGCTCCTCTCCCGGGGCTCTCCTCTCCTTCTGGTCGCCCGAGGACTTCCCGCTACCGGCCTGCACCGGCCCCGAGGCATTCCCCGAATCCTCCGATGGGAACAGCGAGTCGAGCAGGTCGCTGATCTCCCCCTCCTCGAGCTCCGCGATCCCCTCGGGCGCTCCAGCCGTCGCCGGCCCATCAGGTCGGGACGCCTCTGGTGAGAGCGGCCGGAGCGCAGCGGGGGGGGAGGGAGCCGGGGAGACCGACCGTTGTGCGACGGGTCTGGCAGCGCGCCGGTCCTCCGATCGTCGGGCAGGGGGCCGGTCGAGCACGTTGTTGCCGGAAAGCAGGTCGCGAACGGTCTTGACGAGATCCCCGGAGGAAAATCCGCGTCCGAGGAATTCCTGGCAGCCGTAGCGAAGAGCCTCGGCCCTGTGCCGCGTCGAGCGGAAAACCCCGCTGGTGATCACAACAGGGACCGTCTGGCCCTGGGGGGTGGCCTTGAGGTCGCGGCAGACCTCGAAGCCGTTGCGCCTGGGCATCATCGCTTCCAGCACGACCACGTCGGGGCGGACTTTCGGAAAGGAGGTGATCGCGGTCTCCCCGTCGGTGCACGTGTGCACGGCGAAGCCGTCAGATTCGAGGGCCTTCTTGAGGGAAAGCAACTGCCTTGGATCGTAGTGGACAAGAAGAATGATGGGATGTCCCATGCGGCTAGCGCTCCTGGGCTCGAAACCCCTTGAGGAATCTAGGTTCCCGTCACTCGTCGGGCAACCGAGGGAGGTGAGGTGGTCGAGGACATCCGAAGGGCGAGAGAGGCTGCAGAGTGGGCTTCCGCGCGCGGGCTATAATCGGCGAACAATGATCCGCCCCATCACCAGGATCGTAACAGCGCTGCGCGAGCGAGGGATCGCGGTCTCGACCGCGGAAGGCATCGATGCGGCCAGGGCGATGCGGGTCGTCGGCGTCGAGTCGCGTGAGACCCTGCAGATCGCCCTGAGGGCGACCCTCGCGAAGGGCCCGGTCGAGCAGAAGGTTTTCGACGAGATCTTCGAGGCTCTGTTCGTTCCCCCCAGCTTCTGGAAAG
>QHYA01000117.1 GCA_003223995.1 Acidobacteriota bacterium
CGTCCAGGGCCATGCGCCGAGACGGCTGCGGTGGATCCTCGGCGCGCGGGACGATGGTCCGCCTGTGATGCGCTTCGAAGGAGAAAGGAGGGTGTTCCGGCTGGGTGACAGAGAGTGAGGGCAGATTCCTTTGGTAGCCTTGGATGTCGACCTTCGCTGCGCGAGATGATGGCCCGCCCGTGATGCGCTTCTGTCTTGCGCCTGTCCGCTGGCTTCTGCTAACGTCGCTGAAACCATGGATACACCGGACGTTCCAGCAGCGGAGGCCACCGCTCCGGCGCGGAAGCTCTCCGCCTCCACGGCAAGCCAGGCATCCCGTCTCTTCATCCTTCCGGCGATCATTGTAGGAGCCTGCGCCTTCTGCCTGCTCGTCGCGGGAGGCCTCTACGCGCTTCTCCAGGAAAACCAGGACCCTTCCAAGTACATCGAACAGGTTGTGGCCGGGGCAGGGAACCGCCGCTGGCAGGCCGCCTACGAGCTGTCGAGGGTCATTGCAGCGAACGATGGCAAGGTGGACGACGCGACGGCGTCGATGCTGATCGATGTGTTCAACAGGTCGGTCCAGGACGACCCGCTCGTGCGCCGTTACCTGACCTTGGCCCTGGGGCGGTTGCATCGTCCGGAGTCAGCGCGGGCGCTGCGGGCGGCGCTTGTGGACCAGGATACCGAGACACGCATCTACGCGTTGTGGGGGCTCGGCTCTCACGGCGACAAGGCCTCCGCCCCCGCCGTCGCCGCTGCGCTCGGCGACCGAGACTCCGGTGTAAGGAAAATGGCCGCCTACGCTCTGGGGTTCCTGCGCGATCCAGGCACGTCCTCCGCGCTCAGGCAGGCTCTTCAGGACAGGACCGCCGACGTTCGCTGGAACGCGGCCGTCGCTCTGGCCAGGATCGGGGACGCATCCGGAGCCGACGTGCTGCTTCAGATGATCGATCGGACGTACCTCGAAGGGCTGTGCGACGAGAATGGCGACCGCGTGATGGACGGAGAGCGCGTACGCGAGGCGATGATGACCGGGGTGCGGGGGCTGGTGATGATCCGGGAGCCTCGAGCGAAGCCTCGCTTTCAGACGCTGTCGGAATCAGAGCCTGACCTGCGGGTCCGCGACGCCGCGATCAAGGGGCTGGAGGAAATCCGGGACGGGGCTCAGCCGGCGCCAGCGTCACCAGCAGCCCCAGCGCCACTGGCGGCCCCAGCAGCTCCGCCTCTACCAGAGGCGCCGACAGCACCACAAGCGCCGGCAGCAGAGGGGACTTGACACCCTTGAGAAACCGCGGCGAGAATCACGCTTCCGATTGTGCAATTTTGCACAATCGAGGGCGGAGCTGATGCCTGACGAAACCCCCTCGACTCCGGCTCGTCCCGCGGCCCCCCCTGCCCCTTCAGCGACAGCGGCTTCTTCGAGAGTTCCGGCTTCGAGCTCCACGGGGGCGACCACTCAACCCGCTCCGGCCCCCGCGGGGAGCGCTCCATCTCCCGCCACGGCGAAGAGCGGCTCCGCCGCCTCGCTCGCCCCCGCCGCGTCGAAGACGGCCAAGTCCGCCGCCGGAGAGGAGGGCGCGGTGAGCCGGCGCAAGTTCCTCTCGTGGGTGGGCGTGGCCTGGATGGCCTTCACCGGATCGATGGCCCTGGCTGCAGTGCAGATCGGTCGCTTCATGTTTCCCAACGTCCTGTTCGAGCCTCCCTTGGTGTTCAAGGTCGGGTATCCGGAGGAGTTCGCCGTGGGGGCGGTCGACGAGCGGTTCAAGGAGAAATACGGGGTGTGGGTGGTCCGGAGCGAGAAGGAGATCTACGCCCTGATCTCGACCTGCACCCACCTGGGGTGCACGCCGAACTGGCTGGCGGCGGAAGGGAAGTTCAAGTGCCCCTGCCACGGCAGCGGTTTCTACAAGAGCGGTATCAACTTCGAGGGGCCGGCCCCGCGCCCCCTCGAACGGGCCGCCATCTCCCTCTCCGATGACGGGCAGATCGTTGTGGACAAGGGTCGGAAGTTCCAGCAGGAAAAGGGTCAGTGGACCGACCCCGACTCCTACCTGAAAGTATGAGCTAGCGTGCTGTCACTGATGGTCCTTAACAATGAGCCCGTGACGGCTAATTGGCAAGAGATAACTGTTACAGGACACTAGGAATTCCAGACCGCGATGGCCGACAAGCCGACATGGCCGATGGGCTTCATTCGGGAGACGCAGATCTGGAAGTCGGTCTTCCGGCACGGCAAGCCCGTCGACCCGCGCAACCGCGCCCTGGCGGTGATCAGCAACGTTTTCCTGCACCTCCATCCCGTCCGCATCCGCAAATCGGGCCTGCGGATGAGGTTCACGTGGTGCATGGGAGGAACGACGTTCTTCCTGTTCCTCGTGCTGACCTTCACGGGGTTGATGCTGATGTTCTACTACCGTCCCACGGTCGAGTACGCCCGGGCGGACATCGTGGATCTGCGCGAGCAGGTCGCCTTCGGCGTGATGCGGGAGATCCACCGGTGGGGCGCCCACGCGATGGTCATCACGGTGTGGCTGCACATGCTGCGCGTGTTCCTCACCGGTTCGTACAAGCCTCCACGCGAGTTCAACTGGACCATCGGGGTCATGCTGCTCGTGCTGACCTTGCTGCTGTCCTTCACGGGCTACCTCCTCCCCTGGGACCAGCTCGCCATCTGGGCGATCACGGTCGGCTCGAACATGGCTCGCGCCACGCCTCTGCTGGGCCACGAGGGGCCGGGGGCCTCGCTGCTGAGGCTGGGGGACATCCCTCTGGTGCACGCCGCGGACGACGCCCGCTTCGCTCTGATCGGAGGCCGGTTCATCGGCGAGATGACGCTGCTGCGCTTCTACGTGCTGCACTGCGTCGGGATCCCGCTGGTGGCGGCCATCCTCATGGCCGTCCATTTCTGGCGCGTGCGGAAGGACGGAGGGATCTCCGGTCCGCTCTAGCTGGCTAGCCGGGCTGACCCCGGCTGACCCGGCGGGCTGACAGCCGCTATCCGGTCGAACATGGAAGCGATCAGATCCGTCGTCAATACGCTCAGCAGCCCCACGATCTTCTTCTCGCTTTCGGTCATCCTCTTCATCGCCATGTTCACGTTCAGGAAGTGGGTCGAGCCGCGCTACGCCGCCCTCATCGTAGCGGGGGCGGTGATCTTCTTCGCGGCCTCCATGTTCGATTCCGACTTCCGCCTGATTGTCACCAAGCCGGACAACGTGCCGATCGCCGGCATGCTGTTCCTCGTCGGCTTCTTCTCCTGGGTCGGGCTGAAGCAGGCATTCGAGAACGACGGCAGGATCGCGCAGGGGCTCGGACCGGCGGAGAAGGACGAGACCGAACAGAAGGTCCTCGTCTGGCCGGATCTGGTTTACAGCGAGTTCATCTGCCTCATCATCCTCTCGGTCGTGCTGCTGGCCTGGGCCATCCTGCTGCAGGCCCCGACGGAGGAGCCGGCCAACCTGACCCGCTCTCCCAACCCGTCCAAGGCGCCCTGGTACTTCCTCGGCCTGCAGGAGATGCTGGTGTACTTCGACCCCTGGCTCGCCGGGGTCGTTTTCCCCAGCCTGATCATCCTCGGTCTGATGGCGATCCCCTACATTGATGTCAACTCGAGGGGCAACGGCTACTACACCTTCAGGCTCTCGGAATTCATCTATGTGAAGTGGCTGCCCAATCTCGGCTACAAGGGAGGGCTGCCGAAGTTCTGGCTCTGGCGGGAGATCTGGGGGATGCTGCTCGTCATCGCGTACTTCATGCTTCCCCCCCCGATCCTCGCGCGCACGGCCTTCCGGCGCTTCTTCGAGAAAATGGGCTTCATCCGCTACAACGTCATGGTCTTCCTGCTGCTGTTCATGATCGCCCTGCCGATCAAGATGTACCTGCGGTGGGCCTTCAACCTGAAGTACATCGTGGCGATCAACGAGTTCTTCTTCAACATCTGATCCCGTGCCCGTCCTTCATCCCGACCACCTCTACAAGATGCCCCGGATGAACCGGGCATTCGCGCTGTCGAGCATCGCGCTGCTGCTGGTGCTGCTGTGGATGCTCTTCGCCGACTACGCTCGCGACTGGAAGCTCTTCCAGGCGCAGTTCAACCGCATCGACGTCGAGAAGACCCGCGCGGCGATCACCGCAGCCGAGTCGTCGGTGGACGCCGCGAAGCTCGATCAGATCAAGGCCTCCCTCCAAGCGGCGGACGCGGATCTGGTCGCCCGCAAGGCCGACCTTGCAACGGCCCAGGCGGAGCTGGCGCGGGAGAGCGCCGTCCATTACCGCGTGGATCAGGAGTTCCGCTTCACCAAGGCGGACCTCGACTCGATGAAGTACGAGTTCGAGGAGCAGCGCGCCCACAAGAGCCCGGCCTTTGCGAAGACCAAGCGGAAGCTCGAGGATCTGCAGAGGCTCTTCGAGCAGAAACAGCAGGCGCTGCTCGCGCACCAGGAGAAACTCGACGCCATCCAGGGCCGGATCAACGAGATCACCGCGAAGCGCGATCAGGCCCAGGCCGCCTACGACGAGCTCTTCAAGCAGAAAGCGCGAGCCGAGAGGAAGCTCGCGAAGGTCGCCCCGGACTGGAGGCGCCTGCTCCTCAACCTGCCGATGGTGGATTTCGTCGGTCCGACGTTGAAGGTGAAGCAGGTGGTCCTCCCGGACCTGAAGAACGACGTGAACTTCCTCCAGATCCCTCGGGTGGACCGCTGCATGACCTGCCACGTCGGGATCAACCAGAAGGGCTTCGAGGATGCGCCTCAGCCCTACACGACGCATCCGCGCCTGGAGCTGTTCGTCGGGGACAGCTCGAAGCATCCGATGGGAAGCTTCGGCTGCACCACATGCCACCACGGCCAGGACCGCGGGACGTCCTTCTACTCCGCAGTTCACACTCCTTCCAGTCCGGAGCAGGCCGAGGAGTGGAGGAGGAAGTACGGCTGGAGCCATTACGAGAACTGGGACGAGCCGATGCTGCCGAAGCAGCATGTCGAGGCGGCCTGCCGGAAGTGCCACCTCTCGGAGGTGCGGGTTCCACAGGGGACGCACATCAACCACGGGATCGCGCTCATCGAGCGTTATGGCTGCTACGGCTGCCACAAGATCCAGGGTTTCGAGGGCTTGCCGAAGGTCGGCCCCGACCTGCGCGGGCTCGCCGGCAAGGTCACTCCGGAATGGGCACTGAAGTGGATCAAGAGCCCGAGGGTCTTCCGCCCCTCGACGCGGATGCCTCATTTCTGGGACCTGACCAACACATCCACGCCGGAATTCGCGGCGCGAAACAACGTCGAGGCCGATGCCATCGTCGCCCTGCTGTTCGACAAGAGCGAGAAACCGGTCTATCCGCCGCCGCCCGTGGCCGGCGATCCGGCGCGGGGAGAGCGGCTGGTCAACGAGGTGGGCTGCAAGGGATGCCACCAGGTGGGCCCCGGCGATCCGGTGACGGACCGCGGGGCGCTGCGGCAGTTCGGTCCCGAGCTGAACCAGGTCGGATCGAAGACCACGCCGGGCTGGCTTTTCGCCTGGCTGAAGAACCCCTCCGCCGTCTCGCCCACAACGCGCATGCCGAACCTGCGGCTGTCCGACCAGGAGGCGGCGGACATCACCTCCTACCTCATGACCCTCCGCAACGAGAAGTTCGACGCGCAGCCGCCGCCCGAGCTCGATCGGCAGGTGCGCGACCGGGTCATGCTGGACTACGTGGGCGAGAAGATGCCTGCAGGGGAAGCGAAGGCGAAGATCGCATCGATGTCCGAGCAGGAGAAGAGGCTTTTCCTCGGCGACAGGCTCCTCAACCGCTACGGCTGTTTCGGCTGCCACCTCATCAAAGGGTTCGAGACCACGCCGGGCATCGGTGTGGAGCTGACAACCTGGGCCAGCAAGTACGTCGACCAGCTCGACTACGGGTTGCTCGAGCAGCACGAGACGGAGCCGTCGACCGCCGTCGAGATCGAAGGATACGGGACGGTCAAGAAGGTCGCCAGGACGAAGATGGCCTGGGCCTTCCAGAAGCTGAAGGACCCGCGGATCTTCGACCTCGGGCGCCTGAAGAAAGCCGAGGAGAAGCTGAAGATGCCCGACTTCGGGCTCTCGGACGACGACGCTTCCTCCGTCGTGACGGCCCTGATCTCGTTCACCAAGGAGAAGGTGGAGCCGCGCATGGCGCGCAACCTCACCCCCGAGCAGGCCGAGGTCGAAGCCGGCAGGCGGGTCGTGGTCAACCGCAACTGCGAGGGGTGCCACCACGTCTATCTCGAGGGCGGGGGTGGGGAGATTCGCTCCGCCGTCGCTGCCGCCCTTGTTCGCTACGAGGGGAAGTCACCGGATGAGGCGGAGACGATCGCTGATATCTTCTCCCCGCCCCTGCTCACCCACGAAGGGTTCAAGGTCAACCCGGACTGGTTCTTTGCCTTCCTGAAGGCGCCATCGACGATCCGCCCCTGGTTGAAGGTTCGGATGCCGACCTTCGGCCTGTCCGACGAGGACGCGAACAGGGTGATCACGCACTTCGCCAGGCGCGACGGGGCCGCCTTCCCGTTCCTGAGCTACACGCCCCGGTCCTTCGGGCCGGTGGAAAAGCAAGCCGCCCTGAAGCTCTTCAGCAAGGATTATGACAACTGCTGGACCTGCCATCAGCAGGGGGAAAAGAAGCCGGCTAGCCCGATAGACAGTTGGGCGCCGGACCTCACTCTGGCCCGCTCCCGCCTGCGCCCGGACTGGATCATCCAGTGGCTTCACGACCCCCAGAAGCTCCAGCCGGGGACAAAGATGCCGAATTTTTACGATCCCGCCGACCCGAAATCGACAGCCCCCTCCGATATCCTGGGCGGCGATCCGGAGAAGCAGATCGAGGCGATCCGCGACTACATCTACTCCCTCGGGGAGAACGGGAAGCGGAGGGGTTAGAGCCGGGCGAGAGCTGCTGGCAGCGGGCGAAGCGGGGCCCTTATAATGCGTGGCGGTATCTGACCGACAACGAGAAAAAGAGAGGGAAGCGATCAGCGGGAAGTTTGCCCGCGCCAGGAGAGGTCAACGATGAAGACTCGCAAGCTTTTGACAGGTCTTGCCATCATGCTCTACGTGGCCTCCGGCTGCGGCGGCGGCAGCGGCACGGGCGGATCCGCCGCTCCCGGAGCTGTCAACGCCGCGCCCCCTCCACCGGCCGAATCGTCGGCGTCCGGTGCGACGATCAGCGGCAAGGTGGCGTTCTCCGGAACGGCGCCGAAGCCCACCCCGATCAACATGTCGGCGGACCCGATCTGCGTGCAGAAGCACCAGGGTAAGGCCGAGACGGAGGCGGTCGTCGTCAACTCGAACGGGACGCTGAAGAACGTGTTCGTTTACGTCAAGAGCGGTCTCGAGGGGAAGACCTTTCCTGCGCCTGCCGAGCCGATGATCTTCGATCAGAGGGGCTGCCAGTACCTGCCGCACGTCTTCGGCATCCGCGCCGGTCAGCCGCTGAAGATCGTCAACAGCGACGGGACCCTGCATAACGTCCATGCGCTGCCCAAACTGAACACGCCCTTCAACCAGGCCATGCCGAAGTTCATGAAGGAGACGACGAAGAAGTTCGACAAGCCCGAGCAGATGGTCAAGTTCCAGTGCGAGGTGCACAACTGGATGAATGCCTGGGCCGGCGTGATGGACCACCCGTTCTACTCGGTCACAGGCGACGACGGGACATTCACGATCAAAGGGCTTCCTCCCGGAAACTACGAGATCGTCGCCTGGCACGAGAAGTACGGCATGCAGACCCAGAAGGTCACCGTCACGGGAACCGAGAGCAAGCAGGTCGATTTCAAGTTCGCGGCGAGCTAGTGGCGCGGCCCTCTGTGAGAGACAACGAAGCCGTGGGAGCCGCTCCAGGGACGGCCGGAGCTGGCCCGGCACGGGAGGGGAGTGGCTGCGGTCTGAATCGCTTCGCGTGTTTGACGGCTGCCGCCACGTTTCTGCTGATCATAGCGGGAGGGCTGGTGACGAGCACCGGATCGGGTCTCGCGGTGCCGGACTGGCCGCTTTCCTATGGGGGGCTGTTCCCTCCCATGGTCGGCGGAATCTTCTACGAGCACGGTCACCGGATGGTCGCGGGCGTCGTGGCGGTTCTCATGACGATCCTCGCCATCTGGCTGATGGCGCGGGAGCAGAGAGTCTGGGTCCGCCGGCTGGGACTCGCCGCTCTCGCCGTCATCATTGCCCAGGCCGTCCTCGGAGGCATCACGGTCCTCTTCATGCTGCCGACCGCCGTCTCGGTCGCCCATGCCTGCCTGGCTCAGACCTTCTTCTGCCTTACCGTGACCCTCGCGCTTGTGACCTCGCGGGGCTGGAAGGCTGCGGAGAGCGGGTACGAGGGGACAGCGGCAGGAGGTAGGGCCGCGCGCAGGGAAACCGCAGCCACGCAGAGCGGCCTTGTGGCCCTCGGGACCCTGACCACCTCGGCCGTGTTCTCGCAGCTTGCCATCGGCGCCCTCATGCGGCACA
>QHYA01000118.1 GCA_003223995.1 Acidobacteriota bacterium
CAGTGGGACTTCTACATCGCCTTCGCCATGTTCCGCCTGAGCGCCATCGCGCAGGGCATCATGGGCCGCGTGGTGGCCGGCACCGCCAACGATCCCAACGCGCGCGATCGTGGTCGCCGCGCCCGGCCGCTCGCCGACGCCGCGTGGGGGCTGATCGAGAAGAGCTTCGCCGCCTGAGCGGCGTCTCGTTCCCCGGCCGTCGAACGCCGTGTGGCGCATCCAGTGACTGCCCGCGTCGTTGCCGATCACGACGCGATTGGACGTCTGCTCGGCCTGGTCGATGGACAAGCGCCTCGCCGTCTCGAGAGGGCAAACGTCTCTGCAGTTCGTCGAAGTGAACGTGACGAGGACGTGCGCGTTCTTGATCACATCGTACGAGTGGACCGTGTGACTGTCCTGGATGACCAGGAGAACGTTCGGAAAGTAGGCGGCATTCGAGGCCGAGCCCTGGGGCTCAGCGGGACCGACGGCGACGATCGTGAGCGTCGCCGACGCCACGAGCACGACAGCCCGAGCGAGATTCGCCACCTGGCCTCCTCCTCTCCATCCCCGGGGAGCCACGAGCAGCAGGCGCGCACGCTGGGCCGCACCTGCAGGAGCCGCCCGTCGCTGCCGCAACATCCCGGCCAGGCGAGATTCGCCCGTCGCGGCGGCGCGTTATGGACGCGTCCTCGGCGGGATCGGCGCAATCTGTAAACTCTTCCGACATAGAACGAACGTTTGGTGCCCCGAAAGCCCCGGGAGCCGGGCAAAAAGACCGACTGCCGCCGTTCCGGCCATCATCGATGCTGCGATCTGTCAGCTTTTCCGTCATCCCAGCCACCCTCGGCGCCGGTGCTACAGTGAGTTTGCCGGTCTGCTCGGCCGCTCACGAGGTCACGATGGCGAGTCGCTGGTGGTGGGTCGTGTCCGGGGCCCTGGTGCTGCCTCTCGTCGGCTGCGCAACCGTGAAGCCGCAGCTCGGGACGGCTCCCCCCGAGGTGACGACGGTGTTTCGCGATCTGGCTCAGGCGGCTGGTCGTGACGGCGCGAGCGTGATCGTGAGCGAGCGTCCGTCGCCCCTGATCAATGCCGCCTCGGCCGGCGGCTCGCGGTTCATCGTGACGTCAGGTCTGGTCGAGACCAGCAACCGATGCCTGCTGATCGGAGTCGCAGCCCACGAGCTTGCCCATGACACGCTGGGCCACGTGCAGGCGGCTCGCTCAACCCGGACGGGTGTGAGCGCCGCCGCCAACGTCGTGGGCGCCTTCATTCCGTTCGGCGGCCTGGTCGTGCAGCTCGCAGCGATGCCAGCGCTGCAAGCCTACAGTCGCAGCCAGGAGGCCGAGGCGGACAGGGAGGCGATCGTCATTCTGGATCGCGCCGGACAGCCACGGTGGATGCTGCGCTACGCCTTCGACTTCTTGACGCGGCTGCACGGCGAGGGGGGCGGCGGCTGGCTGAGCTCTCACCCCGCCAGGCAGGATCGGCTCGCGGAGCAGCCGGAATTCGACGACCGTGTGACCGACGTCTGCGGCCCCGACATCGAAATGGATCGCCAGGTCGCCATCGCGCGCACCCGTGTTTTCCTGGCGCGTGAGCGTGCCCCGGCGGATGATTCCCGGGAGGACGAAGCCGCGCGCGACTGACGTCGCTAACGCGACGTCGACACCGTCGTGGCGGCGAAGTTCGCCACCCAGACGTCGGCGCCGTCCGATGTCACGCCGAAGGGCCCTGCGCCGGTCGCGTGGGTGGCCAGCACGGCGCCGTCGCCTGGTCGAAGCCGCGTCACGGTGTTGACGCCGTTGCTCGCGACCCAGATGCTCACCCCGTCGAAGATGACGCCGGCCGCGCCGTCGCCCACCGCGAAGACGCCTAGCTGGAGGCCGTCCGACGCCCGGAGCTTGCTCACGGTGCCGTCGAAGAAATTCGTGATCCAGACGTTCGCGCCGTCGAAGGCGGCTCCGAACGGACCCTTGCCAACCAGGAACGTCCCCAGCACGACGCCCGTGGCGCCATCGAGCTTCGTGACCGTGTCACTCATGTTGTTCGCGACCCACAGATTGGCCCCGTCCCAGGCGGCGCCCAGTGGCCGCGTTCCGACAGGGTAGCTGGCAAGCGTCGCGCCCTCCCGGGAGAGCTTCGTCACGGTGCCGTCGTTCCGATTCAACACCCAGATGTTGCCGCCACCGCTCACGAGGCCGCCCGGACCGTCTCCCACCTTGAATGTGCCCAGCGCGGCCCCGTCGCTCGCGCCGAGCTTCGTCACGGTGTTGTCGCCGAGATTCGCCACCCAGATTCCCGAAGGGTCGGCCAGTACCGCGACGGGCTGGCTGCCGACGGAAACGGCCGCGAGCGGCTGGCCATTCTTGGCGAGGACGCGCGTCACCGAGTTGCCGAACTGCGATGCCACCCACAGCGAGGTCCCATCGAAGGCTAGCGCTTCGGCACCGCCTCCCGAGCTCGCAAGCAGCGGCACCTCACGGAGGGCAGGTACCTCTGTTGAGCCCGACGCAGGGCCCGGCTGCTGCGTCGGCGCCACCTCGAGCCAGCGTCCCGCATTCACGGAAGACGCGGGGAAGCGGCCGGGGCTTGACGCGAGAGCGGCAACGTCGGCAACGTCGGCATCACCGGCGGAAAGGAGCGGCTTCGGGCTCGGGCTCTGGCTTGGGCTCGGGTAACACAGCCAGCCCGCTGCGGCGAGGAAGAAGATCACGAACGCGGGTCGCGTCATCCCTTACGCGACTGGCGCGCGGGGAGCCTTGCCCGGGAGCGGCCGGTCGAACTCCCACAGAAGGATGGTCAGGAGATGCTTGGGGTTCGCCATTCCCTGGGCGGCCCCCCAGATCATCAGCGGCTCCGTGCCGTAGCGCAACATCCCCACGTGGTTGGTCTTGTTGGCGTCTTCCACCGGGTCGGCATATGCGAAGCCGAGCGCCTTGCGCAAGCGCTCGACGTGCTCGGGTTTGCCCGTCAGAAACGTCCACCCCGGGCGAACGCTGTAGGCACGGGCGTAGCGCGCGAGGACCGCCGGCGTGTCGTGGTCGGGCGAGAGCGTGATGGAGTAGAAGAAGATGTCCCGTCCCACCCGATCCCCGAGGAGCTTCTGGACCTGGACGAGGTTCGCGGTGGTGATGGGACACGTGCCGTCGGCGCAGTTCGTGTACATGAAATTGATGACGACCTTCCGGTCTTTGACCAGGTCGTCGTAGAAGCGGACCTTCTTGCCGTCGTGGGTGACGAGCTCAACGTTCGGAAGATGGTATCGCTGGAGCCGCTCTCGTGGATCCATCCTCGGTCGCTGACGATCCACGCTGTCGGAATGCGAGCTCGTCTTCCGCGTCCACGCCGCGACCCCGGCGGCGACCGTCGCCAGACCGAATGCCGTCAGTCCCGCACGCCGCGTCATCGCTGACATGTCTCTCCCTTTCCTCGCCGACGTTCCGGCTGCCTACGGCGTCTTGTTGTTGTCACCCTCATCCGCGACCTGGAAGAGCAGGAGCATCGCGTGGTCCTCGTGGATCGTGTTGTGGCAGTGCATGGGCCAGCCGCCGCGGAAGTCGCGGAACCGGAAGAGCAGCTCGATCTCCTCGTTGAACCCCAGACGCGCCACGTCCTTCCGGCCGAATTCGATGTCGCCCCGCCGGATGAGCCGGTTGTTGCGCCGGGCCATCTGGAACTCTTCCAGGTGGATGTGGATGGGATGCTGCCACCCGCCGGAGTTGTTCTGGATGATCCAGCGCTCGGCGGTATTCCGCTCGATCGTGAAGCGGAAGCGCGTGCAGTCGGCGAACTGCTGATTGATCGCCCACTGGCCGTTCCGTCGCTCGAACCGGAACGTGCGCGTGATCCGGATCCGGTCCTCCTTGGCGGCCGCGTTGTCGGTCGGTCTCGGCGGTGTGCAGATCGGAGCGAACGTGCAGTCTTTCCCGGCCGCTCGGGCATCGGCGATCATCTGGGCCGGCGACAGGCTGTTGTCCGGCGCCGGAGTGTTGCCGACGATCCTGAACTCCATCAAGAAATCGCCCTGACCCGCGGGGAGGATCTTGTCCGTGGGCGCCCGTCCGTTGACCTGCTCCAGACGGTTCTCCAGACGGATCGTCCGGGAGCCGGTCGCCCGGAAGATCTCGTCGAAGTCGATGATGATGTCCGCCCGCTCGGCGACGGACAGACGCACGCTCTGGACGCGGATGGGATCGTCGAGGAGGTTCCCATCGGTCGTCGTGATCGCCGTGTACGGGATCTTCTGGTTCAGGTTGCCGGGGTTGGTGAGGAACAGCTCGTAGAACCGGGACGGCCCGCCGTCGAGGACGCGGAATCGGTATCGGCGCCGCTTCACCTCCATGAACGGCTGGAGCGTGCCGTTCACGAGGAACTTGTCGCCGACGAGGCCGTCCAGTCCGAACGTGTCGAAGCACAGCTCGCCGTCCGGAGTGAACAGCTTGTCGGTGAGGACGAGGGGAAGATCGAAGGCCGGGTAGGGGAAGAAGCTGGGGAGCCGGAATCCCGTCGTCTCGTCGCCGGTGTCGAACTCGTTGAAGATGAACTCGTTGCCAGCCAGGCCCTTGTAGACGTTCTCGGCCGTGTGCTCGGCGCGATGGTCGTGGTACCAGAGCGTCGTCAGCGTTTCTCGGATGTCGCCGTTGGTGGCCGTGAACTGGGGCGTATCGAACCCCGCTCGGGCCATCGTCTCGAAGTAGTCGTAGAACTGGCCGATGAAGAAGAACCGGCCTTGCTTGAACGGGTTGGTGCTCTCCCCTCCGGTCGTCGGATCACACGGGCCGCCGTCACTGTCCGGCCCGGCGTGCCAGTTGTGCGTATGCGTCGAGACCTCGGGCACCCCGAAGCCGCGCGTATCGAAGGACAGCTCGTTGAAGCGGCGAATGAGGATCGGCCGCCCGTAGCGAGGCACGATCAAGGGCCCAGGGGAGTGCGCAACGTCCGAGGCGGCCGCTCCGCCCAGGTTGAACCCCCAGATCAAGTTCTTCCCGATGCGGCCGAGGTTCGTCGGATTGTCGCTGAACGTGGCGTTGAAGTTCGGCCGCATGCGGCTGGCGAAGAACTGCTGCGGCGGAAACCGGTCGCGGAACTGGTGGACTTGCGTGCGTCCCTCGAACGGAATTCCCGTGGCGGGATTGACGTTGCGATTGGGTACCGCCGTCGGCGGCGAGAACGTGAACGCCGGGTCGACCGCGGGGTTTCGCTCCGGCAGGAGCGGCGGGAACGGGATGGGATCCACGAACGCGATCGTGGGCGGGCTGCACCCGGGTTTGCACTCGCCCGGATTGCACGTGTCGGCCCACGCGCTCAGGCCGCTCTTGTGTGCCAGGTAGCCCGAG
>QHYA01000042.1 GCA_003223995.1 Acidobacteriota bacterium
CTCGGCCGCGGCCGATTCCAGGCACGCCCGGTAGACCTGCCACTCGACGTGGCGCGGCAGCAGCTCCTCGAGAAGCTCGGGGCCGGGCGGCTCATAGATGTAGTCCTCGAGGGTCCCCTGCGGCTGCGCCTGCACCTCGGCTCGCGGCACAGGCAGCAGGCGCTCCACGACCACTCGCGGCTGAAGGGCGGATTTGAATTCGTTGTAAACGACGACCACGGAGTCTATTTCCTCCTGAACGAAGCGGTCCATCAGCTCCCGCGCGATCGCCGCTGCCGCCGCGTAGCCGAAGCTGCGGAAGAAATCGACCCGCTCCCGGCGGATCGGCCGCCGCCGCCGGAAGTAATCTCTCCCCTTGCGGCCGACGCACTGGAGAGACATCTCCCGGTGCGCGGCCTCTTCCTCGGCAATCACCCCCGCGGCCCGGCGGATGATGTTCGCGTTGAACGAGCCGCACATCCCCCGGTCCCCCGTGAGGGCCACGACCTCCGAGCGGCGCAGCTCCCGCTCGGCCAGAAGCGGATGCGCAAGCGGGCTGGCGCGGGCCGCCAGGCTATGCAGGACATCAGCCATCTTCTGCGCGTAGGGGCGAGCGTTCACCATGGCCTGCTGGGCCCGCCGCAGCCGCGCGGCGCTGACCATCTTCATCGCCTTGGTGAGCTGCCTGGTGTTCTGAACGGAGCGGATCCGCCGCCGGATGTCGCGGGTGTTCGGCATCGAAGGGGGGCTCCTCGCTAGCCCGGGTTATTATGCCGCCGCGGCGTGCACCGCGCGGAACTCCTCCTTGAACGCGCACAGGAGGTTCTTCATCTTTCCGAGCAGCTCCTCGTCGAGGGCCTTCTTCGTGCGGATCTCCTGCAGCACTTCTGGAGCGCGAGAGTCCACGTAAAGATTCAGCTCCTCCTCGAACTTTCCGCACAGCGAGACATCCAGATCGTCGAGATGGCCGTTCGTCCCCGCGTAGATGACGAGCACCTGCCGCTCGAAGGGCACCGGCGCGTACTGCCCCTGCTTGAGGATCTCCACCAGCCGCCCCCCGCGGGCGAGCTGGGCCTGCGTCGCCTTGTCGAGATCCGATCCGAACTGCGCAAAAGCGGCCACGTCGCGGAACTGCGCCAGCTCGAGCCGCAGGGTCCCGGCGACCTGCTTCATGGCCTTCGTCTGGGCGTTGCCGCCGACGCGCGACACCGACAGCCCAACGTTGATCGCGGGACGGATGCCGGAGTTGAAGAGGTCGGTATCGAGGAAGATCTGCCCGTCGGTGATCGAGATGACGTTTGTCGGGATGTAAGTTGAGATGTCCCCGGCCTGCGTCTCGATGATCGGCAGGGCGGTCAGCGATCCCCCGCTCAGCTCGTCCGACAGCTTCGCGGCCCGCTCCAGCAGCCGCGAGTGCAGGTAGAAAACGTCCCCAGGGTAGGCTTCGCGCCCCGGCGGGCGCCGCAGGAGGAGCGAGATCTCCCGGTAGGCGGCCGCCTGCTTGGACAGATCGTCGTAGATGCAGAGGGCATGGCCGCCCCGGTCGCGGAAATACTCCCCCATCGCGCAGCCGGCGTAGGGGGAGAGGTACTGCAACGGCGCGGGATCGGCGGCGGCGGCCTGGACCACGATCGTGTGCTTCATCGCGTCGTAGTCCTGAAGCGTCTTGACGACCTGGGCGATCGTGGACTTCTTCTGCCCGATCGCCACGTAGATACAGACGACGTCGGTCTCCCGCTGATTGATGATCGTATCGATCGCGATGGCGGTCTTCCCGGTCTGCCGGTCGCCGATGATCAGCTCGCGCTGCCCCCGCCCGATCGGGATCATCGCGTCGATCGCCTTGATCCCGGTCTGCAGCGGCTCCTTCACCGGCTGGCGGTCCACGACGCCCGGCGCGAGCCTCTCGACGGGCGCGAAGCTCTCGGTCTCGATGGGGCCCTTGCCGTCCACGGGGTTGCCCAGAGGATCCACCACGCGGCCCACGAGGGCGCGCCCGACCGGCACCTCGGCGATGCGTCCTGTCCGCCGGACCTCGTCTCCTTCCTTGATGAGAGCGGCCTCCCCCATCAGGACGGCCCCAACGGAGCCCTCTTCCAGGTTCAGCGCTATGCCCCGCACTTCATGAGGCAGGTCGAGGAGCTCACCCGCCATCACTTTTTCCAGTCCATGTATGCGAGCGATCCCGTCTCCGACCGAGACCACCGTCCCGATCTCGTTGACGTCCACGGTCCCCTCGAAACCCTCGATCTTCTGCCGGAGGACCTTGCTCAACTCTTCCAGATTGATCGCCATTCCGGCATTCCTCCCTGCTAGACGCTCTCCAAGCTCGTCACTCGTCCGGCGCCGTCCGCCGGAACCTCCACCGTCATCTCGTGCCGTTTACCGTTCAGCGGTGGTGTCGCGGGTCGAGACCCCTTGGCAGCCGTTCACCGGCCGATCAGCCTCTGGCGCAGCGCGGCCATCTGGCTTCTCAGGCTGCCGTCGTAAACGATCGAGCCGATGCGCGCGACCGCGCCGCCGATGATCCCCGGGTCCACCTCTTTCTTCAGCCGCACCTGCAGGCCGGTTACGGAACCGAGAACCCTCTCCCATTCCAGAGACAGGGAATCTTCGAGCGGGACAGCCGTCGTCAACTCCGCCTCGATCACCCCCCGCCGCTCGTCACGGATTCTTCCGAAGGCCTCGGCCATCTCGGCAACGAGGCCGAGCCGGCGGTGGGTTTCGAGAAGCCTCAGCAACCGTGTGGTCTTGGGAGACAACCCCGCGGTCTGGCTGAGCTCCTCCAGGAGGGCGACGCGGCGAGCCCGAGGGATCAAGGGGTTCTCGAATGCCGCCTTCACGAGGGTATCCGTTCCAAGCAGCTTCGACAGTGCTTCGATCTCGTCGGCGGTCTGCTCGAACTCCTCGTCCGTGCCCAGGGCTTGGGCGAGAGCGCGTGCATAGCGGGAGGCCAAAGGGTTGCCGATCATATCGGAGATTCTCTCATGAGCTTGAGAATTCTTTCACAAGCACAGCCGAATCCCCGCTCTCTTCGGCCGTTTCGGAGGTCTGCGATCGGACACCGGGAAGCTAGCACGCCGCATGCGGCTGGTCAATCGAGCCTGGAAGTGATGGAAGGTATGAGGCCAAGGGGGGGGCGACGCTCTGTCAGGCCGATCGGAGGGTCAGACAGATCAGCACTTCGCGACCCTCTCATAGATGCGATCCAACTCTTCGTGGGAATAGAATTCGATAAGAAGCCGTCCCTTGCCGGAGCTTTTCTGGAGGATCCTCACCTTTGTGCTGAGCCGGCGGCTCAGCTCTTCCTCGGCCGCCACGACGTTCGGGTCCTGGGGCCGGCTCAGGAGTGTCGCCGGGGCCGGGGCGGTGTTTCGACGGACGATCTCCTCGGTTTGTCTGACACTAAGTCCTTTAGTTTCAATTACTTCAGATATTGACTCCTGGGTCTTCGGATCGAGCAGCCCCAGAAGGGCGCGAGCGTGCCCCATCGACAGCGAGCCAGCTTCCACCTTTCGCTGGACTTTCATGGGCAGGTTGAGCAAGCGGACGATGTTCGCCACCGTGCTCCGCTGCCTACCGACCCGGTCCGCCACTTCGGCTTGTGTGACTCCGGTCTCCCTCTGGAGGCTGATGTATGCTCGTGCCTCCTCGATGGGATTCAACTCCTGACGCTGGATGTTCTCGACGAGGGCAACCTCGAGGAGCCGCTCGTCAGCCACGGGCCGGATGATGGCGGGGATCCTCTCGAGGCCCGCCTTTTGAGCAGCCCGCCAGCGCCTTTCACCAGCGACCACCTGGTATCCCTCGCCCCACGGCCGCACCAAGATCGGCTGGAGAATCCCGCTGCTTCTGATGGAAGCGGCGAGCTCATCGAGTTGCTCCTCCGAGATATTCTGGCGTGGCTGATGGGGGTTGGGTGTGATCGAGTCCACCGAGATCTCCTCGATCCTCTCGCGCGGGAGCACTTCTTGTGCAAGACCGATGGGTTCATCCGCGGCTGGCATCTGCCGCGACGCGATGTCTGCTGCCGACATAGTGATAGCCAGGTTGTGGGATCCTCGCTCATTCGAGGGGAGGAAATTAGCGCTTGAAGGGACGGGAGGTGTTTCCGGAATGAGAGAACTGAGACCTCTACCCAGTGCTCGTCTCTTCGTGCTCATTGATCGCTGTCTCCTGGGCGCTTGCTGGCCTGTCACCTGCCTCGCAGATTCCCGCTGTCTCTTCACGGTCGCCGATCGCTGTCTCCTGGACCGGGGGTTCCTCCCTCTGGAGGAACTCCTGCGCAAGCCTCATGTATGCCTCGGCGCCTTTCGATCGGGGGTCGTAAAGAAAGATCGGCTTGCCGAAACTAGGAGCTTCACCCAGCCGGACACTCCGAGGGATAACAGTGTCGTAGGCGGTCCCTCCAAAGAACTTCCTGATGTCATCGACAACCTGGTGGGAAAGATTCGTCCGTTCATCGAACATCGTCAGGACGACTCCGAGAATCTGGAGTTGCGGGTTCAAGTTGGACCTAATCCGTCGCAGTGTCTCGATGAGCTGAGTGACCCCTTCCAGCGCCAGATACTCGCACTGGACGGGGATCAGGACCCCGTCGGCCGCGACGAGCGCATTGACAGTCAGCAACCCGAGACTCGGGGGACAATCGACGAGGACGAGATCGAAAGAATCGTGACCGATGAGCGCGTCTCGCAGCCGCCACTCCCTTTTCTCGGTCCCCATCAGTTCTACCTCGAAGCCGATGAGATCCGGCTCCGAAGGGGCCAGGGACAGCTTCTCGATCTCGGTCGGCAGCAAGATTCCGTGTAGCGGCTCACTTCCGAGGAGGACATCGTAGATCGATGCTCTCTCCGGATCTGCACCGTAGCCGAGGCCGCGAGTGGAATTCGACTGGGGGTCCAGATCCAGGAGAAGAGACTTCCGTTCGGAAAGCGCCAGGCCGGACGCCAGGTTGATGGCGGTTGTCGTCTTTCCGACACCACCCTTTTGGTTGACGATCGCGACGACTTTCGTCACATGCCTTCTCCGCGCGGCGGAGTCTATCATACGGGATGAGGAGCAAAGATCCTTTCTTTTCGCTACATGATGACTTTTCAGTGTTTTTTCTTCAACGTGAAAGTTCCCCATTGTTCCACGTGGAACATCCCCCGCGCAGACGAACTGTCCCATCGCTCCCGATCTGGTCATAGCAGGCGCGACAGGTTGATACGTTTGATGACTCGACACATCAGGTGGCCTCTTGTCGTGACCCAGAGTGGCGATGCCCAAGACCGTTCCACGTGGAACAACCCTCCGATGTGAGGGCTTCACGCATCCATGCGACAGGCCAGTTATGTGCAGCACGAGAACACCACGAAAGCTCTTCGCGCCTGCCAACTCAATACCTATGGCTACTGGTTGGCCACACGTCCTGAAGAGTGCCGCTCAAGGGGACCTCTGATTGCACGGGGATCTCTGCGCGAGGGTGTCGACAAGTCTGCCGCAGACATTAGCCCCGGCGATTCCGTCTGCCGCAGACACCTATTGGCATCGATATGAGCACCTCTGAGAGCTCGTCTGCCGCAGACATGGAGGGCGCGCCGCCACCGCTCCCATTTGCCTCGCCTCGGATGACCCCACCAATCGCCACTCACGCATGCTCCTCCTACCGTGCCCTTCAGATCCGACCCTGGATCCCCCTATCAGGCAGGGTTTTCCCTAACGTCTGCCGCAGACATAACGCAGACGCACGCTCCCCCTAACGTCTGCCGCAGACATGACACAGACACGAAAGCCCTCTATGAAGGGTGCCCGGACCATTTTCCATAGTATGACTGCCGCCGCCAGACGGTGGGAATAGGGCGGATCAGGAGTGGGCAGTGCTGTGACCTTCGCCAGCTATCTTGGCACCCCACCCCTCGGGCCCCCTTCCAGCAGTGTCTGCGGCAGACTAAGACTAAGGTATCGCCAAGACGTCCCACATACGGTGCAAGAGCCAAGGCTCTCGTCCGAACGATGTCGGCCCAGAGACGGCTCGCCTACGGCAGGTTGTGCATTACGGCCACCTCATGACCGGTGGCCTTATCTGACCCTGACCTCTGGAAGGAACCAGATTGCCGATCCGCCCGCCTGTTTGGATCCAAGTCTACAACCGCTGCCTGCCGGCGATCGGGAATGGCCCTCCCAGGAAGCGAGAGACAAGTGTGCCGGACGATGGCCTTTGCAATCGAGACACCCCTGAGTGGAGCCTGACTGTCTGCGGCAGACCAGTGGGCGCGAGCGGCGTAGGTCAACCAGGAAAAAGCAAACCTTCCCAAGGGTCCAGCGCTGTCCATTCCTGATCCGCTCCTGATCCGCCCTTCTCAACGTCGAATCCTTGACTCAACCATACAGTCACCTCCAAAGACCCATACCGAATTCAAGACAAACCCGTAGAGGGTCCAATGAGAATGTCAGCCGCAGACAAAACGTCAAGAGTGGGTAGGCCGGGAGGCTTTCTGCTGCGGCAGATATGAGTCCAAATTTCTGTACTGGCCTGTCATGACGTTGCGGGGTCAAATAGCGACCGTGTCGGCCGCAGACTCAGAGAACAAATTTCTGGATTCGAACGCTCCTGCGAGCATCCACTTTTTTGGATTGGGTTCGGAGGGGGACTGAACAGCCGCGCCATGGCGCTGCACCCGGTAGAACCTTTGTTCAGCCTTGGCGGGACTCAGGCCTGCGCAGGACGAGCAGGTAGGAGGCCCGCGATTTCGGTAGGAGCCGGCGGGAAACGATCTCCAAGCCCAGGGCCGGAGCCAGATACTCGGCCCGGCCAGCTGCTTCCCGACCCAGGAAGAGCAGCCCGACACCACTCGGGCGAAGCAGCTCGGGGAGCCATGCGATGCGACTCTCCGGCTCCGGGACCGCCCGCATGGCAAAAGCATCGACCTGCCCCACATGCAAGAGCTCGGAGGGTTTGCGAATCCGCCTTGCCAAAACGCACACGCGCGGTACCCCAACGCTGCCGATGACACTCTCGAGGAAACTGGCCTTCTTCTGCGACGACTCGACGAGGATTAGATCGCCGCCGCCCCCCTGGTCACCCCTTTGCCGATCACCCTTGCCTTCCCCGACATGATTTCCCACACCGAGTCGCCCGATGTGCAAGGGGAGCCCTGGGGCACCTGCGCCGGCACCGAAATCCAGCAGGCGATGCCCCGGGCCAACGAATGGCAGGGCCACGAGGGGCTCGGCAAAGTGTCTGCGGACGATCTCTCGCGGTTCGCGGATGGAAGTGAGACCGAAGCGGGAATTCCAGCGCATCAGCAACGCAGCGTAGCGCGCGAGCATTTCGAGCGCCCCTGAGGGGGGCAGAGCGATATCCGCCGGGAGCTCCTCCGCGAGGGCCCGCGCGAAGTCGATGGGGAAGAGTGTGATCTCGATGGGGGTTCAGTCAGCCGGGGCGATGGTCAGCCGGCGCAGGTACCCTTCGCCAGTGGAGAAGGTCTTGATTCCGGGCTCGTCTTGGAGCGCGAGATGGACCAGCCGCCGATGATAGGGGTTCATCGGCTCCATTTGAACGGCCTCGCCAGTCTGGCGGACCTTGACCGCCGTCCTTCGAGCCTGCTCCTCGATGTTGCGTTCGTGGCGGCTGCGGTAACCGGCGCAGTCCACGAACACCCTTCGGCCGGACAGCCCGGGCACCCTCGCCAGCATCCTGTTCAGCAGATACTGAAGGGCCTCGAGAACATCGCCGTGCCGGCCGATGATGAGCCTCTCGTCGGCCCCACTCAGCTCCAACAGAGCATCTTCCCCTTCGTCGTGGACGACACAATCGATATCCAGCTTCATTCCGCCGATCAGCTCTTGGCTGATCGAGAGAAGCGTTCTGCCCTGCTCCGTCCGCGGAGCCGCCGACGGCCGGACAGCCGGTCGAGCCTGCGTCGTCTCCTCCCTGGCCTGTGGGCGGGCAGGTCGGGCACCGCCGGGGCCGCGGCCGGTTCGGGGAGGCGCGGCCGAGGGATGAGGGCGAGCAGGAGACGCCTGCCTTCGTTCCTCCGCTACCGGTGAGGGCCCGTCCCGCCTCTCCTGCGCGATGCCTGTCTCAGCCGCCGCGGACCGGCTCGAATCCACATCCACTCGGATGATCACGTCCCGCTGGCCGAATCCGAACAGCCCCCTCCGGCCATCGAAGACGACCTCATGCTGCACGGCCTCCATCGGCACGCGGAGATCCCGGGCCGCCTTCGAGAGAGCAACCTCGAGTGTCTTGGCCTGGTACTGGCGAGTCTCGCCCATGCCCGCTGTTCAGTCGACCGGCGGTCTCATCGGTCCGCTTGTTGCGTCTTCAGCCGGCCAAGGGAGTCTTTCGAGGCGCCCTGAGGAGCGGCCAGCAGCCGATCGGCCTGACGGTTGATCAGCGCCTGCTGGCCGATCTGCAACAGGTTGCTGACAAACCAGTAGAGAGTCAAGCCGGACGGGAGATTCAGGAACATGGCGGTGAACATCACTGGCATCAACATCATCATCTTCTGCTGGGCCCGCTGCTGAGGATCGGTGATCTTCGTCATCGCCATCTTCTGCTGGAGGAACATCGTCGCTCCCATCAACACCGGCGTCACGTAGTAGGGGTCCTTCGTCGCGAGGTCCTTGATCCAGCCCAAGAAGGGCGCCCGCCGAAGTTCGATGCTGACCGTCAACACGTTGTACATGGCATAGAGGAAGGGGAGCTGGATGAGCATCGGCAGGCATCCGCTCATCCCTGCCATCGGATTGATCCCCTCCTTGCGGTACAGCTCCATCACCTCCTGGTTCATCTTCTGGCGGGCCTCGGCCCCCTTGAGCTTCCGGTATCTCTCCTGGATGGCTTTCACCCGCGGCTGGAGAACCTGCATCCGCTGCTGCCAGCGGCGCATCTTCACGAACGACCGCTGCGTGATCGGGTAGAAGGCGAGTTTGATTCCTGCCGTCAAGAGGATGATCGACACGCCCCAGTTCGGCACGAGCCCGTAGAGCCAGCGAAGGCACAGATAGAGCCCCTGCGCCAGGAGCCCTATCACCGGGCCGAGAATGGAGCCGATCAGGGGGGCCGGCTGAGCGAAGTAGACCAGTTGCTGCGCGCCGTAGCCGACCGCCTTGAGCCGTTCGTATTCCTTCGGACCCGCATAGAGCCTCAACGGACGAGCCACTCCGGAGCCATCGACCGCCCGAACCGCCACGGCAAGGTGCTTCTCCAGCTTCTCGCCCGGCGCCGGAAGGATCTCGAAGGGACAAAGGGTCGCCGCCTCGAGGCCTGTCGTGGTCCCACCGCTCCCCTCTGCAGGAAGGAAGAACGCAGCGAAGTACTGCTCTTCGAGCCCGGCCCAGTCGATCCGTCCCGCCCCCTCCGCGAGGCCCCCCTCGACCCTTCGGGGAGAGGTCACGCTCCTGGCCGGGATCCTCTCGACAGCGGCCTCGGAGCCGATGACCGCCCGGCCGAGATAGTCGAAGCTCGAGGTTCTCTGCTGTTGGAGGGCACCTCCGATGCCTGGTCCCCAGAGGACCGACGCTTTCACGGGATGGCCGCCCGTGCGGACCGAGATGGCGATATCGCAGAAATAGGTCCCGGTGTGGAAGGTCAGGGTCTTCTCCGCCTCCAGGCCCTTCCCGTCCGACCATCGGAGGCTCACCCGACGATCCCCTCCGGAGACTGTCTCTTGCCTGGACACGAAAAGCGCTGCGGCGAGGGACCGGTTGATCGCCTCGTCGTCGGTGAGCAGCTCGAGGGGATAGGTGGGGGGGGTGGCTTTGGCGCTGGCAGGGGAGACGAGCTGGTACGGCCTGCCGGCGTCGTCGGTGTACTTGCGGAGAGACCAGGAAACGACCCGGCCGCCCCGGTTGAAAAGAACAACCTCGGCCAGGCCCGTGTCCACCGTGATCCTCTCCTCGGACGCCGCCTCGATCTTCTCTTTCGGCACCACGACCGAGTCGTTGCCCGCCCCTGATGCCCCCTTGCTTGGCGATGCCGGGCTGCCTCCCGGCCGATCCAAGCCGGGGGGGGAGCTAGTCGCTCCCGCGCCCGGCGGAGATCCGGAGGGGACCGTTTCGTGGCCGGCCGGTCCCTTTTGAGGGGGTGGCGGCGGGAAAAGAACACTCCAAACCAGGAGGATGAGAAGAGCGAGTGTGACGGCGAGAAGGGTTCGTTTTTCCATGGTTTCAGCGCAGCGGGTCGTAGCCGCCGCGGCAGAGAGGGTGGCAACGGCATACCCGTCCAAGACTCAAGAGTCCGCCTCGCATCAGACCGTACCGTTCCAGCGCCTCGACCGCGTATTCGGAGCAGGTGGGAAAGAACCGACAGGCTGGCGGAAGCAGGGGAGAGACGAATCTCTTGTAGCCTTTCAACAGCGCCACCAGGAACCCGAGGAGCCGGCGAGCGCAGCCTTCGGCCCGTTCACGGACCCTCATCGCATCGCCCGCCCGATGGCGGAGAGAAGATCCCGCTCCATCTCAGAGTAGGCCATCCTGGCCGCTTCCGGCTTGACGTTCACGACGATGTCCCATCCAGGATTTAGGGAAGCGCTATGTCGCCGGAAGATCTCGCGAACCTGTCTCTTGAGCCTATTTCGCCTCACCGCGTTCCCAACCTTGCGCGTGACCGTCACCCCCAGCCGCAATTGGCCTGCCGCGTTTTTCAGCAGAAAGATTATCGCCGACGAAACCCTCAGCTTGCGGCCGGAGTTGTACGCCCGCCTGAAATCCAGGCTTCTGGTGAGCCTAAGCTGACGCGGGTTGAGCTGTGGTTCAGACAGCGAGCCGCTTGCGTCCTTTGGCGCGCCTGCGATTGAGCGCGAGACGCCCTCCCTTGGTCCTCATCCGGACAAGGAAGCCATGAGTACGCTTCCTTTTGCGGTTGTTTGGCTGGAACGTGCGTTTCATGAGGACCTCTCGTTCGGGAGGCCCATCCTATCGGGCGCCCCATCGAGTGTCAAGAAGACAAGCTGGCCGCGCTGGCCGCGTCAGCGTACCGAGCCCATCGGTCGCATCCGGTTGCCAAGCGGCGCTGGTCGAACCCTCGGGCTCCCCCCAAATCGCTTTTCTGAACTTTTTTCTTGTCTCCCCAAAACCCCCATGATAGGGTGACCGATTTGTCGGTGAGCCCGGTTAGCCCCTCGCTTGACGACACAATATCTCGAAGTCAGAGCCCGCAACAACGCCAGATCTGGGGGTTGATTGCCTTTTGGGGGGAGTCTGGTGGCACCGGGTGGAAGGTTCGCCACGCAAGTCAAACAAGACCAAATTGTTCCGCGATCTTACCGATTTCCACACGCGTGGAAAACCTGTGGAAAACAGGGAGGTGCTCTGTGAACGGAAACCTTTGGAACCGCGTCCTGGAACATGTCCGACCCAAGGTCAACCTCCGTTCCTACTCGACTTGGCTCGAGCCGACACGCCTTCATTCCGTTGAGGGGAAGACGATCTCGGTCATGGTGCCGAACCCTCTTCATGCGACGTGGATCCCCAATTACACGAAACTGATCTCCGAGGCGCTCTTGGAAATCACGGGGGAGCCGTGGGAGGTCACCTTCTTTTCTGCGGAAGGCGACCTTCGCGAGCAGTCCAACCAAACGACTGGCCTGCCTGCACCGGTGGGCGTGATGGAACCGGCCCGTCCCTCTGTCGACAAGAATGGTCAGGCTTACCTCGATGGAGTGTTCAATCCCTGCTACACGTTCGGCACCTTCGTCGAGGGCACCGGTAACGCATTCGCTCTCGCCGCTGCGAGGGCGGTAGCTGAGAAGCCCTTCCGTTCCCATAATCCCCTCTACATCTTCGGCAAGGTGGGGCTCGGCAAGACCCATCTCATGCACGCCATCGGCAACCATCTTGCTGCATCCGGCCGGCCGCTCAAGATCCGCTACGCCACCACCGAGACCTTCATGAATGAGCTGATAACGGCGATTCGCACCGGGAAGACGATGGCTTTCAAGGACATGTACCGGAGCGTCGACGTGCTGCTGGTTGACGACATGCAGTTCCTCGCGAAAAAGGAGAGGACCCAGGAAGAGTTCTTTCACACTTTCAACGCCCTCTACGACATGCGCAAGCAGATCGTGATGACCTGCGACTGCGCCCCGCACGAGATACCGGATCTCGAAGAACGGCTTCGCTCGCGGTTCCAGTGGGGACTCATAGCGGACATTGGGCCTCCCGACCTTGAAACAAGAATCGCGATCCTGAGCAAGAAGGCGGAAGCAGGGGGGGTAGAGTTGCCGTCCGACGTGGCCCTGTTCATAGCCAGCAAGGTCAAGTCGAATGTCCGGGAGCTGGAAGGGTGCCTGATCCGGGTCCTCGCCCACGCCTCTTTCAACCGGAGGGAGGTCGACATCAACCTGGCCAAGGATTGCCTCCGGGACATTTACTCCGACGAAAAGCCGGCCATCGCTGTGGAGGCCATCCAGAAGCAGGTCTCAGTGCACTTCGATCTGAAGATGTCCGAGATCAAATCCAAGAACAACGGCAAGGCCGTCGTGTTTCCCCGGCAGGTGGCGATGTACCTGTGCAAAAAGCTGACGGCTCAATCCTACAAGGATATCGGGGAGAAGTTCGGCCGAAAGCATCACACGACCGTGATCCACGCGGTTCGAAAGGTCGATCAGCTCCGGCGAACGGACCGGGATCTGGACAGGTTGCTCGACAAACTCGAAAACGCTCTGAGATAGACTTGGGCCGTTGCGGGCGTGGTGGGGAGCATGCGGGGTTGTGGAGGCCCCGTGGATGCCTGGAGGAAGCGCAGATCCCAGCCAGCCGAGCACGGCTTATTCACAGGCCCGTCCTCCAAGTGTTCGAGTGGTAACTTGTTGAGGCAAAATAGATTATAATACGATTTACGATTTCACAGCGCCTACTGCAACTATAAGGCTTCTCTCTAAGGAACGTATTCGTTCTGGTAGTGCACTGGCCAGCCAGCAGGACAGAAGGGTTTGGAGAGCCGACATGGAATTCGTTGCCAGGACCGCCGACCTCCTACAGGAACTTTCTCTGGTCCAGGGGGTCGTCGAGCGAAAGACGACCATCCCGATCCTGTCGAACGTTCGCCTCGATGCCAGGGACAGCAAGAAAGGAGGCGAAATAGAAATCGTCGCGACCGACCTGGAGGTCGGTGTCAGGACGGTCTGCCCCGCCGTTGTCAAGAAAACGGGCGCCATGACGCTGCCGGCCCGGCGCCTGCACGAGATCGTGAGATTGCTGCCGGACTCCGAGGTCGAGTTCAACGCCAGGGATGGAAGCTGGGTGAACATCGCCTGCGAAAGAATCAAATACCGCCTTGCCGGAGCAGGCACGGCGGATTTCCCGACGCTGCCCGATTACGATTTCAAGGACTCGATCTCCCTTCCGCTTCTGCCACTGAAGGGGATGATCGAGAGGATCATCTTCGCCATCACGACGGAAGACCCGCGGTTTGCTCTGAACGGCGCCCTGCTGAACACCGGCGCCGGCAAGATCAGCCTCGTGGCCACCGACGGACATCGCCTCGCGCTGATCACGCGGACCGATGGCTCGGTCGCAGACAAGGAGATCAGGGTCATCGTGCCCCGCAAGACGCTGGTCGAGCTGCTGCGGTTCGAGCCGGGTCCTGAAGGGGAGGTGCGGTTCGGCCTGCATGGGAACCAGATGTTCTTCAAGATGGGGCGCAGGCTTCTGCAGAGCAGCGTTGTCGAAGGGACGTTCCCGAACTACGAGAAGGTCCTGCCGGAGAAGAACGACCGGCTGATGACCGTTGCTACGGAGGCGTTTCGAGGCGCACTTGGCCGCGTGTCGCTGCTGTCGCAAGAGCGCTCGCGGCTGGTAAAACTGTCGATCGACCAGGGGAAGCTGGTGCTCTCCACGCAGAACCCCGAGATGGGAGAGGCGGAAGAGACGATCGCCTCGGAATACGATGGCCCTCCCTTCCAGGTTGGCTTCAATGCTCGCTACCTGGCCGAATTCCTCGATGCGGCGGGCAGCCCGAGGATCCGTCTGGAGCTGAGAGATGAAACTGCCCAGGGTCTCTTCCGGCCCGACGAGGAGCAGGAGTGGGACTACCGCTACGTCGTCATGCCGATGCGTCTGACGTAGCGGTCAATTAGCCCGGGTCAGGCATCGAGAGCCCAGGATCAGGATTATATGGACACCACGGACGCGAACGTGAGCGGAAAAGGCGAACAGGACCTCCAGGATCGTGACCTGACGGATATCGAGCGGGCGGTCCACGAGTACGACGCCAGCAAGATCAAGGTTCTGGAGGGAGTGGAGGCGGTCCGGAAGCGGCCGGCCATGTACATCGGCACGACCGGTCCCCCAGGCCTCCACCATCTCGTGTACGAGGTCGTGGACAACTCGATCGATGAGGCGCAGGCCGGTTTCTGCGACCACATCGAGGTCACCATCCACATCGACAACAGCGTCACCGTGGTGGACAACGGCCGGGGCATTCCGACGGACATCCACGAGAAGGAGGGGATCTCGGCGGCGGAAGTCGTCATGACCAAGCTGCATGCTGGCGGGAAGTTCGAGGGGGAAGCCTACAAGGTCTCGGGGGGGTTGCATGGCGTGGGCGTGTCGGTGGTCAACGCTCTGTCGGAGGCCCTGGACCTCGAGATCTGGCGGGAGGGGAAAGTCTTCGAGCAGTCCTACCAGCGGGGGATCCCGGTGACGGAGTTCCGCCAGACGGGGGTGACCAACCGGCGGGGCACGAAGGTCACGTTCCGTGCAGATCCGGAGATCTTTCCCGAGCTCGAAATCTCCTACGACACGCTGGCCCAGAGACTGCGCGAGCTCGCCTTCCTCAACAGCGGAGTCGAGATCAAGCTGCTCGACGAGCGGCCGGACCGGATGCGGGAAACCGTCTTCCGATACGAGGGGGGGATCGTCGAGTTCGTCTCCCATCTCAACCGCAACAAGGGCTGCCTGCACCCGCAGCCGATCTTCATCTCGGCCGAGCGCGAGGGGCTGCGGTTGGAGGTGTCCCTGCAGTGGAACGACTCCTACAACGAGAACATCTTCACCTTCGCCAACTCGATCAACACCGTCGAGGGAGGAACGCACCTCATCGGCTTCAAGGCGGCCCTGACGCGCACGATCAACAACTACCTGGCCAAGGCCAACCTCGGCAAGGACACCCGGGATCTCCAGTTGCAAGGCGAGGATATCCGCGAGGGGCTGACGGCCGTCATCTCCATCAAGGTGGCCAACCCGCAGTTCGAGGGGCAGACCAAGACGAAGCTGGGCAACAGCGAGGTGAAGGGGCTCGCCGAGGCGATCGTGAACGAGGGGCTGGGCGACTGGCTCGACCGGAACCCCGCCGACGCCCGCCGCATCTGCATGAAGGTGATCGACGCTGCCCGCGCGCGCGAGGCCGCGAGGAAGGCCCGAGACCTCACTCGGCGGAAGGGGGCTCTGGATGGCGCCATGCTTCCCGGCAAGCTGGCGGACTGCCAGGAGCGCGCCCCGGAAGCGGCGGAGCTGTTCCTGGTCGAGGGAGAGTCGGCGGGAGGCTCTGCCAAGCAAGGGCGGGACCGCAAGTTCCAGGCGATCCTGCCGCTTCGCGGGAAGCTGCTGAACGTCGAGAAGGCCCGCTTCGACAAGATGCTCTCCCACGAGGAGATCCGGACGATCATCGCTGCCATGGGGACGGGAATCGGCGAGGGGGACTTCGACATCAGCAAGCTCCGCTACCACAAGATCATCACCATGGCCGACGCGGACGTGGACGGGAGTCACATCCGGACGCTGCTTCTGACCCTCTTCTTCCGGCACTTCCGAGAGGTGATCGAGCGAGGATTCCTCTACATCGCCCAACCGCCTCTCTACAAGGTGCAGAAGGGCAAGTCCGAGGTGTACCTGCAGAACGACAAGGAGCTGAACGAGTTCCTCATCCAGAAGGCGACCGAGGAGAGAGTCGTGAGGACTCCGGACGGAGGGGTCGAGCTGTCGGGCAACCGGCTCCGGCACGTGCTGCATGCCCTGATCGACTATCGCAGCTACCTTGACTTCCTCGAGCGTCGGGGCTTCGACCGCGGTATCGTCGAAGCGATCCTGGCGACTCAGCTGGCGGCGAGGGAGGATTTCACGCGGAGGGAGAACCTCGATCAACTCGCCGAGAGGCTCGAGAAGCTTGGTCACATCGTCCATGGGATCGATCGCGACGAGGAGCATGGTCTTCTCGCGCTGGAGGCGAAGGCGGCGACGAAGGGGAAGCGCAAGCTGCGCATCGACTACGAGCTGGCCTCCTCGGTGGAGTTCCGGCACCTCCGAGCGCTGAACCGCGATATTGCGGTGCTGGGCGGGGGGCCGCTCGTCATCCTCGACGGCGTGTCGGAGAGGACGGTCGCGTCGCGGGACGATCTGCTGGACACGCTGATGGAGACCGCCCGCAAGGGGATGACCTTCCAGCGGTACAAGGGGTTGGGGGAGATGAACCCCGGGCAGCTCTGGGAGACGACGATGGATCCCGCGCGCCGGAAGCTGCTCCAGGTGCGGATCGAGGACGCGGTCGTGGCGGACGAGATCTTCACGATCCTCATGGGCGACGAGGTCGAGCCCCGCCGCGAATTCATCGAGAAGAACGCTCTCGAGGTCACTAACCTGGACGTGTAGGGCTGGATGCGCGCACAACGCGTTTCTCCATCAACACCACGGCCGGCCGCGCTGCGCAGGAATTCGCTTCCGGCGGGAGATTGACAACGCCGCCGGGAAGCGGCGAGAGGGGCGTGCCGCGCTCGCGGAGCTGAGGGGCAGGACGGGAACCGGAGAGTCAAGGCAAGAGAGCCATGGAAGGAACGGAAAGCAGGCTTCCGGTAAACATCGAGGACGAGATGAAGAAGTCCTACCTCGATTACGCCATGAGCGTGATCATTGGCAGGGCGCTTCCGGACGTCCGCGATGGACTGAAACCCGTGCACCGTCGCGTCCTCTTTGCGATGCTGGAGGAAGGGCTCCATCACGACAAGCCCTACAAGAAGGCCGCCCGCGCCGTCGGGCAGGTGATCGCCAAGTACCACCCGCAC
>QHYA01000119.1 GCA_003223995.1 Acidobacteriota bacterium
AGGCTCGATCTCGAGATGGCCGCGACGGAGGAGATGATCCCGTTCGCCCTGAGGGTCCGGCCCGATCTCGTCACGCTGGTTCCCGAGCGGCCGGACGAGATCACGACCGAAGGGGGCCTGGACGTGACGGGAAGCTTCGACGCGGCGCAGCGAGCCTGCGGGCGTCTCGCTTCCGGCGGGCTGACGGTGTCGATCTTCGTCGATCCGGAACCCGGGCAGGTGCGCGCCTGCCAGCGGGCCGGGGCCCGCTTCATCGAGATCAACACGGGCCGCTACGCCGAAGCCGGCTCGGAGGAGCAGGCGGCGGCCCAGTTGCGGGCGGTGGAAGCGGCGGCGAGCGCGGGGCGCGATCTGGGGCTGCGCATCGCGGCCGGCCATGGCCTCAACCTCCGCAACGTCGCTCCGATCGCCGGCATCCCTGGGGTGGAGGATTTGAACATCGGGCATTCGATCATCGCGCGGGCCGCTCTGGTCGGGATCGAGCGTGCGGTCCGCGAGATGCTCGCGCGGATCGACTCGCTGCCGGCCCGCTAACGTCTCTTGGTGTTTCTCGCCCTCCCCTGCAGTGCTACATCAGTGTGTGCCCTCCGTGGCGAGGTGCGCCGCGCAGGAAGATAATGCTTCGGTGTTTTCCCGCAGCAGCGCGGGGCGCGCTTCCACTCGTGGCCTCCGAGCCATGCTCGCAGGGGCCTCTCTGACCTTATCGCTCTCGCTGTTTTCGGCGGCCCAGAGCTCTCTCGCGTCCCCGACGGCCGCTGAAGCTCGTCAGCTTTCCTACGATCTGACCAACGAGGGGCAGGCTCTGCTCGAGAAGGGTCGATACGCCGAGGCGGCGGAGAAGCTCAAGCGAGCGACGGCGATCGCCCTGAACTCCTTCCCGGCTCACTACGCCCTCGGGCAGGCCCTCGTCGGAGCCCGGCGCTATCGGGAGGCGATCGAACCGCTGGAGATCGCGCTGGAGCTGCAGCCCAATCACCTGGGAGCGCGGCTGAGCCTTGCCGAGGCATATCTGAGGCTGGGCGACGCCGGCGCGGCCTCGGCGGAGTTCTACAGAATCCTGAACCTCAGGCCTGACTACGGCCCCGCGCTCGACGGGCTCGGACGCCTCGCCGACGCCCAGGGGAAAACGGCCGCCGCGAAGGATTTCTTCCACCGCGCCATGGAAGCAAGCCCGGGCTACGCAGACGCGCGCCTTCATCTCGGAGAGCTTTCTCTGCGGGAAGGCGCTCTCGATGAGGCGGTGACGGATTTCCAGGAGGCGCTGGCTCTCAAGCCGGACCTCGCGATGGCCCACGACCGGCTGGGTCTCGTTTACGCGCGGCTCGAGCTTTACAACGAGGCGCTCGCCTCGGCCCAGCGAGCGGCCGATCTGGAGCCGAACGAGGCCGCTCACAGAGTGAGCCTTGGCCAGATCAACCTGAGCCTCGGCAACGCGACGCGCGCCGCGGAGCACTTCAGGAAGGCGCTCGATCTGGATCCGGAGCTGACCGATGCGGTCCTCGGGCTGGCTGAATCCCGCAGGAGGCTGGGAGACTTCGACGGTGCGCTCGAAGCTATCCGCGCTGCCGAGAACCGCCCGGCCGTCCCCGGTGCGCCTCCTGTCGACCAAGAGGCCCGGGCGCGTCTGGCGAAGACGGAGGCCAGCCTCCGGACCGAGCGGTCCAGGGTCGAGGCGCTGCGAGCACGCGTTGGCGCCGGTGAAGCCGATGGGCAGGCCCTCGCCGCCCTCGCCGCCCTCGAAGCGGCGGCGGGCCGTTTCCGCGAAGCTGCGGACCTTCTCGAGAAGGCCGTCGCTTCCGGCTCCTCGGACCGGCCCCTGCTGCGCCGGCTCGCCTATGACAGCATCCGTGCCGGCCGGCTGCTGCGGGCGAACCAACTCTGCGAGAAACTGACTGCCTCCGGAGACGCGGATCCCACAACGATCGTCAACCTCGGCGTCGCGCGCGCGGGGCTGGGTCTGTTCGAGCAGGCGGTGGAAGCCTACCGGCAGGCCCTCTCCCTTCCCTCACCCCCACCGGAGGCCCGACTCTATCTGGGCATCGTGCTCTACCGCATGGGAAGGCGGGGGGAGGCCCTGGCGGCCCTCCGGCAGTTCCTCTCGACGAACCCGCGCGGGGAAGCCGCCGAGCGCATCCGCAGGCTCGTCGAGCTGACGGGGGGCCACCCGTGAGCCGCGGCTCGGCCGCGAGGGCGCCGGCCGGCCTCCTGGTGCTGCTCTTGGCCTGGCAGCTCGCCGGAGGACCCGAGGCCCAGGATGTCCAGAAGCGCCGGGGGTTCTCGATCAAGATCGCACAGCCGGTCTCCGGCGACATGGTGATCGGCAAGACGCGCATCGTCGCCGATGTCAAAGCCGACCGGCCGGAGCAGATCGAAGCGGTCGAATTCTACGTCGGGGACGAGATGATCTTCCGCGACACCGAGCCTCCCTACGAGTGCAGCTACGATTTCGGTCCTCAGGCGCTGGCGCGCGTCATCCGCGCCGTCGCCCGGCACCGCGAAGGGGTGACCGTCAGCGACGTTGTCGTCACCCGCAAGATCGACTTCTCCTTTGCCGTCCGCGTCAACCGCGTCGAGCTCAATGCCGCCGTCGAGGACAACGACGGGCATTTCGTGACCGGCCTTGGAAAGGACGACCTGACTGTCCTGGAGGAGGGCAAGCCGCGGAAGATCATCGATTTCTCCCTCGAGACACGGCCTCTCTCCGTCGCCCTGCTCATCGATACGTCCGGCAGCATGCAGGAGAAGATCGCAACCGCCCAGAAGGCGGCCAGCGGATTCGTCGACAGCCTGCATGAGAGCGACAGGGCGATGGTGATCGATTTCGCCGACAAGGTGTACCTGCTCGAGGACCTTTCCGCCGATCACAAAGCGCTCCGGAGGGCCATCGAGAGCACGACCGCCGTCGGCGGGACGGCCATCTATGACGCCGTCCACGCGACTCTGAGGAAGATGCGTCCGGTCGAGGGGCGGAAAGTGATCGTGCTGCTCTCGGACGGGGGGGATTCGACCAGCCAGTTCACACGGGACAAGGTGATCGAGGAGGCCAAGGCCGGCGATGTCACGATCTACTCGATCGGCCTGGGGCCGGGCTTCGAGGCCGGAGCGAAGGGGCTGCTCAAGAATTTCGCCGAGGCGACCGGAGGGCGGACGCTGTTTGCTTCCGACCAGAGCGAGCTGGTCGAGAACTACAGCAAGGTCATGGACGACCTTCGCAACCAGTACTACCTGACCTACCAGTCGCCCAACGACGTGTTCGACGGGCGGTGGGTCCCCATCGAAGTGCAATGCAAACGGGCGGGCACATCGGTCCGTGCGCGAAAAGGCTACTTCGCGGTGAGGACGGTGTCCTGAGATCCCGGTTCGCGTGCGAGCCGGCGCTCGCCTGGGCCGGGAGGATCCCGGCGTCCCATGCCGCCGGATGGGGGGATGGGATGACTGCCTGCTCGTCGGATTTATCCCGGAGCGGGGGCGGGCGCTGGTCCCTGGGGTGGCTCCGGTTGGGGCGCGATCTCGGGCGGCGGCAGCGGCTTTTCCTCGGGAAGCAGATCGGCGGGGGTGCCCCGATAGTCCGGAGGCCTGGCGACCATGAAGGCCTCGATGGCGAGGGGGGCATCGGCGATGACCAACCGATCCACGCGCAGCGTCAATTGACCGGCGCATTCGATCTTGAGGCTGTATTCGCCCGGAGGCGGACGGGGCAATTCCAGCCCGCCATCCTTCCCCGTCTCGCCCGTCAAAGGATCCGCGCCCCCGCCCGCGCGTCTCATCTGGAATCTCGCTCCCTCCTGAGGCGCGCCGCCAGGACCGTAGGCTCGCAGCCTCACCACTGCCTCGCCGGCGCCAGGAATCATCCCATCGGCAACGAAAACACCCGCGCCCGTGGAGCCGGTGGCGCCGGTCATCGGTGGGGGCGGACTGAGATCGACCACCGGCGCCGGACCTTCCCCTTTCTGCACGATGATGTCGGCCTCCGCGCGGAACGGCCCCCGGACCTCGACGGACTGCACGACAGCGGGGCGGAGCCCCTCACGCGTAACAAGGATCCGGTAGCGCCCCTCCGGGATCCCCTCCACGACGAACACTCCGTCCCGGTTGGTCGCCGTCACGACCAGTCGCGAGGGATCCGTCTCACGCACAAGAACCACGACGGCCCCGGTCACTCTCTCGCGGCGCGACAAGCCCACCTCGCCTCGGACCCGCCCCCTGCCCTGCGGCTCGCCAGGTGGTGGCGTTGCGGCGGATTGTGGTGTCGAAGCTTCCACGGCGGCCGCTCCGGAGCCGGCGGCTGGAGGGCCCGGTGGGGCGGTCGCAGGGTTGCTCGCCCCCCTCTGCTCGAAGGGAACGATAACCGGCCTGGCCATGAAACGCGCCGAAACGATAGGATCACTCGAGAAGAGGCCGCTCCAGACCGGCAGGCCGGCGAGGATCAAGAATTGGAGAGGCATGGGCGCGAAGGATTATATGTCTCCCCCAGTAGAGCCGGGTTCATCGCCGACTGCATGCCCGTCAAGCTCGCTACAGAGAACGCGACTCGGCTCAAGAAACCCTGTCCGTCATCACCCGTGGTACCCTCCCCGACAATCGCAAGCTCCTGTGTGCGGGCGGTTAGCTCAGCCGGGAGAGCGCCTGCCTTACAAGCAGGAGGTCAGAGGTTCGAACCCTCTACCGCCCACCAGGTTACCCACAGGTGTTCTCGTTGACACCTTGATATGGGTGCAAAGAAGCGTGTGCTCCTTCCCGGGTCACTCGAAGCCTGCTGGGGCTCCTGCGCGTCAGCGGGAGACGGCAAGCCCCTGTGCTACACTCCACTGCGTTCTGCGGCGGGTCG